>NZ_JBRREA010000012.1:0-107030 GCF_056759975.1 Stenotrophomonas sp. STEN031 | reverse complement strand
ACAATAACCCTGGCGCACCCAACCGCCCCACCCAACAGACGGGCAAGGGCCTTTTTTTTTTTCCGGGCGCGGCTAACGCCGCCAAGCCAGCACTGCCAAACCCTCGCCCTGACGCATCGATTGCTTCGCGGCTTACGCCGCTCCCACAAACAGATGGCATATGGCAGATAGCCAGCAAGCTGCTCAGCGCACCTCGAACTCACCCACCAGCACGGTATCGCTGGCGTCCTGCAAACGCATGGTCACCGCTTTGTCCTGCTGCTGCGGCGTGCCCCAATGCGTACTCAACCTGAGCATCAAGGTGGTCGCACCGGTGACCAGCTGCTGCCGGCTGCCAAAGTAATTGGCCTCCACCTTGTAGATCCCCGGCTTGGCATCGCGTAGCGAGAACTGCTCCGGACCGTAGCCCCCGGTGAAGTCCTGCGACATCTGCCCGCCCTGGCGGGTCAAACGATTGCCGTAGTACGCGCGTTCGCCGTCGGGATCAGTGACCCACAGGTCCATGTCGCTATTGTCCGCGTCCCAGGCCAACACCACGCGCAGATCCAGCGGCATCGCCTTGCGCAGGCGCGGGTCAACCTGCGTGGCATCCAGCGACTGGCCACCGCGCGCAAGCAGGTTGGTCAGCTCATCCAGCGCGATCAGTGCAACGCCATCAAAGCGACCATCCCATTGCCGCTGCACCACCTGGTAGAGCGGACCAATCGCCTGCTGAGGATGCCCTGCCGCTGCCAGCGCCAGCCCCAGATCGCGGAAGCTCTGCGGCTCATCCTGCGCCATCAGCAGCACCTGCTCGAACACCGGCACCGCAAGCGCGGGCGCATTGGCCTGCACCAAGCGATACCCCAACACGCGCAGCAGGTGCCGGTTATCGAGCTCCATCTCGGCCAGGTTGGACAGCACCCGCAGCGCCAGCTCGCGCTGTCCGGCGGCAAACAATATGTCGGCCACATCCAGGAAGAACGCGCTGCTGTTGGCGTTGGCTCCACGCTCATCCAGGTACCACGCATACAACTCAGCAACAGGGGCCTTGCGCAGGCGCTGCGCAACGGCTGAGTCCGGCTCCCATGCGGCAAGCTGGATCTGCACCGCGCCGGAGTTGACCGAGGCACCGTCTGCAGCTGCCGCCACCTCGGCCACGGCATCATTGCTGCTGCCGGTGACCACGACCCTGTCCAACGCCGAGGACTCGGCCGAAACCGCCGCTGCAACAGGTGCAGGTGCGGGCGGAGGTGGCGCCATCGCCATTGCCGCTATTGGCGCGCCACTCGAACGCTGCCTTGCCAACTCGGCGCCCTGCGCCACGTCTAGCGGCGCATCCTTGGGCCAAGGTTTTTCCCACCACGCCTGGCGCTGCCGCCATTGCTCGGCCACCTCATCAAGATGGGTCTTGCGCGCGGCCTCACGGTCGGCCACCTGGCGGGCAAAACGACGGTCGTATTCGGCCCGCAGCGCCGCCGGTGGCCGGATCGCGTAGCGCAGGTAGTCATCCAACGTATCCAGCACCAGCAAGGACCTGCCCTCACTGACCATGCCGAACTGCTGCGACAGCCGCTGCATCGCCTCGCGGTTGCCACGCGGGTCCACCGCCAGCTGCTGCAAGCGCGCCTGCGCCCACAGCCCTGCCATCAAACCGCCATCGGTACTGCCGGGCACGATGTTCAGCGTTTGCCACTGACCACCATTGATGCGCAAGCGCAGCTCGGCCGGCGCCGCATCGGTACGTGCGTACAGCCACAACCAGCCCTGCTCCAGACTGCGGCGATCAATCACTACATCGTGCATCCCTGCAGCTGGCGCAACTTCCACCGTGGCAGGTGTCGCCAGCAGCCGAGTTGCCGCCGCAGCCACGTCATCGGAGTCCAGCTGCACAAGACTGCCGCCGTTGGCTTCGCTCCAGCCGCGCAGGCGCGCCGTATCGCCCCCCGCCGCCGCACTATTGATCGCATACAGGCGCTGACCTGCCGCCAGGGCAGGCAATGCCGATGCGCCCCAATTGGACAGGCCATCACTGAGCAGCAGGTATTCGCCAAGCTCTGCCTTGGGCGTCCACGAAGCCAAGGCGCTGGCGCCATCGTTGGGGGTCTGCTCCAACACACGGCGCAACCCACTCCAGTCGCCCTTGCGGATACTGAAACGACGCTCCACTTCCGGCTTGTCGCGCAGCACCGTCAATACAACGTTGCCCTCACCCATCACCGCGAAATAGCGATCCAGCAATGCGAACTCACGCGCGCGGTTGCGCGTACCCGCCGAGCCTGATGCATCCCATAGCAGGCCGATCTTTGCAGGCAAACTGCGCGCAACCGGCGTAGCTACCGGCAGCTGTGCAAGCAGATACTGTTGCCCGTCGTAGCGCGCGGACTGCAGCGCCAGCTGCGGTTTGGCTGGCAGCTGCCATTGCAGCTGCGCCGGCAACTGCCGACCGCTGCCCTGCCAATCCAGCGCACCAGCCATCAACCGGAACGGTGCCTGGCCAAGCCTGTCCGCGCCGGTCGCACGCAGGCGCAGATTAACCTCACCCGCCGCCGCTGCGAACTGCAGGGGCAAGCGCCACTGCCAGCCCTCGCTGGACAATGGCATCGCTTCGCGGATGGTCAACTGCACTCGCCGACTACCACCGGCAGGCAAAGGGTACACACGAAGACGGAATTGATTGCCTGCAGTCTGCTCCAGCAGCGCCGGGTCCTGCCCCTGTCGGGTGATCGCCTCGAATACCTGCCGCCCACGCTCCTTCGGCACCGGCACCGCGTCACGCAGCTGCCCATCAATATCCAGGGCGAAGCCACTGATCTGCTGACCATCAGCCAAGGGGAACTGCAGCTCGCCTTCCATCACCCGCCGGTTGGGATTGTGGAACACCAGCTCGATCCGGGTCTGGGCGATCCCGGCTTGCACCTCGCCGTCGACGGTCACCCGCCGCAGTTCGATCGGCTGCTCCTCCTTGGAGACGGCAATCAGTACCGGCGGCTGGATCAGCCCCCTGCCCTGCTGCGCGGCGACCGGCGTCACTGCCACGCCCGCCATCAGCAAAACCATCCAACAACGCCGCCAGCTAGCCAGGCTCATCACAGCACTCCGTCCAAGGGTTGGGAGATCAAACGCACCATCAGCCAGAACGGGGTTGGCGGATCAATCATTCCCTTCCTGATCGGCGCCCCTTTTCATCGGACAGCCCAACTCAAGCCCGCCGGCCCAAGGGCATTGTGCCGTGTTTCGGCACCCCAAGAGGCGAGCCCTGGACGTATCCGGAGCGCCACCCTGCGGAAGCCCGCCCTCCTGAATTTGACCGACTGAAACAGCCAAAACGAACAACAAACCGACGCTGATCGGCCTCAGGCCGAGGCAGTCGCTTCCATGTTGTTGCTCAGCTTCGACTTCAGCGCCGGCAGGTAGCGCCGACTGCAGGCGACCTCCTTGCCGTCGGCCATATGCAACAGGGCCTCGCCACCGTCGAGCGGCTCGATCGACACCAGCTGTGCCAGATTGATCAGCCAGCTGCGGTGGACGCGGACGAAACATGTCGCATCCAGTTTCTGTTCCAGTGCAGCCATGGTGATCCGCAACGGGTAGTCGTGCCCGCGCAGGTGCAGGTTGACGTAGTTGCCGGCGGCCTGTGCCCATTCGATATCGGCCGTTGCGATCAGAAAGTCCCGGCCCAGCTTGCGGACCAGCAGACGCTCGGGATGATCGATGGGCTCCACCGGCGGCCCTTCATCAGGCTCGGCCAGCAGCTGTGCCTCGCCCTGCAGGCGCCGACGCAGGAAGCGGTAGCCATCGACGCAGAACAGGATGGCGGCGTAGGTGCGCACGTCCTTGAGGTATTCGTACAACAGCTCTTCCAACCAGGAGCCAACCTGATAGCGCTCCCCCACCACGGCATAGGCGAGCATCCTCAGCCCGAACATTGCCAGCACGTGCAGCAGGGAGATCGGCACGCTGGCCAGCAGGTACCAGGGCAAGCGTCGGCGCCAGTTGTCCAGATGCAGCGGCCATCGTCTGCTGAACCAAACGATGGCTGGCACCAACAACAGCAACCAGACCAGTCCGCTGGAGAACTCCCAGACCCAGGGCTCCCACCATTCCATGGAGGGTGCACCGGAACGGTTGGCATCCATCCAGGTGGTGATCGCATTGCCGCTGCAGTTGATCAACACCAGCAGCAACCAGAACAGAAGCTCCATGCTTTGCCGCCATGGAGTGGAGCGATTCAACAGGGTCGGCGATGCGGCTTGGCTCATCCGCGCATTCTAGACGGCGCGAAGGCCGCAGCCCTCGCTGCCCGTCCCCGGATGCCCACCACTCGTCCCCAAACGCCCGCAGATTGGCCCTTCCGGCACCGCGGGAGCGCGTCCCGGGTTGCAATGACGCCCTTCTCCATAAGCTGGACACGCAATGCACAGACGCCACGACCTGGATTGGCTGCGGGCGATCGCCTTCGGCTTGTTGGTGATTTACCACGTCGGCATGTACTACGTGAGCTGGGACTGGCATGTCAAAAGTCCGGCCGCGAGCATTGCGCCGGAGCCGTTCATGCTGCTGAGCTCGCCATGGCGGATGTCGCTGCTGTTCCTGATCTCGGGCGTCGCCACCGCCTTCATGTTCGAACGCCGCCCCGCTGGGCTGCTGCGCCGCCGCTCCTGGCAACTGCTGCTGCCGTTGCTGTTCGGGATGGCGGTGATCGTGCCGCCGCAGGCCTACTACCAGGTGGTCGAACAGTTACCCGGCGGATACAACGCTTCCTACTGGGCGTTCTACGGCAAGTATCTCAGCGGTTACCAGGGCTTCTGCGACAGCGATGGCTGCCTGCGCGTCCCGACCTGGAACCATCTCTGGTTTCTGCCCTATCTGTGGAGCTACACCGTTCTGGCCTGGCTGCTGTGGCGGCTGCTGCCTACGTCCGCATTGCAGCGCCTGCGCCAATGGACCGGCTTCCTGCTAGGCCACTGGGGGGCTTTGGTCGTCCCGGCAGCGATTCTGGCTGTCGCACGCCTGCTGCTGGTCAATCGCTTCGAGCAGACCCATGCGCTGATCGATGACTGGTACAACCATGCCCAGTACGCCAGCGTCTTCATGATCGGCTTCCTCGGCGCATTCAGCCCCCGCTTCTGGGAATCATTGCAGCGCTTGCGCTGGCTGTCGCTGATTGTGGCGGCTGGCTGCTATGCCGGACTGATCCATGTCTGGTACTTCTCCGGCTACAACGATGCACAACCGCCGCCCGTGGAGTTGCGCCTGTTGCTCCGACTTGCCTGGGCGCTGAACCAGTGGTGCGCGATCGCTGCCTTGTTGGGTTTCGCCTACCGCTGGCGCAATGCCGACAGCCCGCTGCTGCGCTATCTCACCCTGGCGGTGTTCCCGCTCTATATCCTGCACCAGACCGTGATCGTGGTACTGGCACATATGCTCAAACCGCTGGGGCTGACGCCCGCCATCGAGGCTGGCCTGTTGATCGCGGCAACCCTGACCTTGTGCCTTGGCGCCTATGCACTGATCCGGCGCTGCCCGCCGCTGCGACCCTTGTTTGGGCTGCAGCGCGAACCGGCAATTACCCCTCGCACAGCGTCGGCGAACGCCGTGACCGATTGATGCCAACCATCGCGCAGCACAGCTCTTTGCAAACCTGCCCTGCGCCCGTCGTAGCCTGCTCAGCCCGGCTCGGCCTGGGATGCAGCCACCAGTGGCCGCGCGGGCGCCGGCTTGCTCGGGAACGCGTGACGCAGGATGCGCCACATTACCTGCCCGAACTGGCGCGGCAGTGAGCCTGTGTTGTAGTGCTGGCCGTAACGCGCGCAGATGGCCTTTACCTCCACCGCCATTGCCGCGTAGCGGTTGGCGGGGATATCGGGGTAGAAGTGGTGTTCGATCTGATGGCTGAGATTGCCGGTCATCACATCCATCCACTTGCCGCCGGTCAGGTTGGACGAGCCACGCAGCTGGCGCAGATACCAATGACCGCGGCCTTCATTGCGGACGCACTCCTTGGGGAAGGTCTCGGCATCTGCGGTGAAGTGACCGCAGAAGATCACCACATAGGTCCATACGTTGCGGAGAATGTTGGCCGCCACATTGCCCAGCAGCACTGGCAGGAAGAACGGTCCCGCCAATGCCGGGAACAGCACGTAGTCCTTCAGCACCTGCAGCAGCGCCTTGCGGCCGACCGGACGCGCCTGGTTCCAAAGCTGCTTGAGGGTCATCTTGCCGACCAACACACGGCCGATGCGCAGGTCCTGTATGGCGATGCCCCACTCGAACAGCAGCGCGAACACCACCGCCACGAACGGCTGGGCCAGGAAGAACGGGTGCCAGCGCTGCTCGGGGAAGATCCGCAGCAGGCCGTAGCCGATGTCATCGTCCAGCCCGCGCACGTTGGTATAGGTGTGGTGGCGGAAATTATGGGTCTTGCGCCAGTTTTCCGAAGTACCGGCGATATCCCATTCGTAGGTCTTGCCCTGCAGCTGCGGATCGCCCATCCAGTCGTACTGGCCGTGGATGACGTTGTGCGCCAGCTCCATGTTCTCCAGTATCTTGGACAAGCCCAACAGCAGCACGCCGGCGATCCACGCCGGCACCAGCAGGCTGTGCACGAAGGCCCCGAGGAACAGCAGCGCCCGCCCTGCCACGCCGGTCCAGCGCACCGCTGCCACGATCCGACGGATGTAGCGCGCGTCACTAGCGCCCAACAAGGCCTGGTGGCGTGCCTTGACGGCGTCGAGTTCGTCACCGAAGCGCTGCAGTTCAGCAGCTGACAGCACGCGATTGTGCACGGAAGACATGAGTTACAGCTCCAAGGTCAAATCGGTGCTGGCGCTGCTGACGCACAGCTTGAGCGGCACGGACGGCTCGCTGATGT
Organism: Stenotrophomonas sp. STEN031; assembly: GCF_056759975.1. NCBI lineage: Bacteria > Pseudomonadati > Pseudomonadota > Gammaproteobacteria > Lysobacterales > Lysobacteraceae > Stenotrophomonas > Stenotrophomonas sp. STEN031. The sequence goes on along the minus strand of NZ_JBRREA010000012.1, from coordinate 100,177 downwards.
ATTCACCGGTCAAGGTGTGGCGGGTAATGCCCGAGGTTTTCCCGCACACACAGGTGTTGCAGATGCCCATCCGGCAACCGCTGGCAGGCTGAATTCCGGCTGCCTCCAGCGCCGGCAACAAGGCGACCCCGCGCGGCACACTGAGCGTGCGGCCAGTCCTGAGCAGCTGTATCTGCACATTGCCCTGCTCAACTTCTGCCAGCTGCGGGGCGCTGAACGCCTCCGAATCGAAGTGCGCAACCCGTGCCTGCAGGCGGGTGCGCGCAGCATCCACAAAGCCGCCAGGCCCACACGCCAGCACATGCGCCGGAGCCAGATCCCCAAGACTGCCGAGCGCGTAGCTTCCCACGCGCGCCGCACCCTCGCCGGTTACTGCCAGATGCAGGCGGAACGCGGGATGGCGGCCGGCGATGGCCTTGAATTCGTCGACGAAGCACAACTGCTCGCGTTGACGCGCCCAGTAAACCAGATCGACCGGGCCCGGCATCCCCTGCACATCCAACTGGCGCAGCAAGGCGCGCAGCGGAGTGATGCCACTGCCGGCAGCCAGCATCACCAGCTTCGGCGGCAGCACCGCGGGGAGCAGCATTTCACCGAACGCCTGCCCCAGCGCGAACACCTCGCCCACGGCCGCGTGTTCACACAGGTACTGGCTGAGCTTGCCACCGGCAATACGTTTGACCGTGACCGCCAAACGCCCATTCTCAAGCGCGGCAGGGCTGTAGCTGCGGGTGGTCAGACGCCCATCCAGTTCCACCCCCAGATTGATGTGCTGGCCGGCCTGCATGCCACGGAAGTGACGATTGGGCTGCAATTCGAGGGTGACGGCATCGGCGCTGGCCTGATGGCGCGCCAGCAGCCGGGCCAAGGGGCGCCGCAGCGTCCACAGTGGATGCACCCGGCTAGACCAGAAATCAAAGAAACCTTCGCTCAGCCAGGGGATCGGCGGCGGCGCGGCATTGCGGTAGACAGCACTCATGCTGCGCACTATACGGCCGAGCATACATCTGTGTATACACTTGTATATTCGCAGTACAGGCTATGATTCACGCACCTGACCGGCCCGAGCCCCATGACAGCACGCGAACAGCCCCTGCCCGCACACGACGACCTGCACCCGGCGCGCAAGGCTTCCATCTCGCGTGACGACCTGCTGGCCGCCGCACTGGCCCTGATCGGCCCGCACCGCAGCGTATCCACGCTGAGCCTGCGCGAGGTCGCGCGTGAAGCCGGAATCGCGCCGAACTCGTTCTATCGCCAGTTCCGCGACATGGACGAACTGACGGTAGCGTTGATCGATCTGGCCGGGCGCTCGTTGCGCACCATCATCGGCCAGGCCCGGTTGCGTGCTGCCGACAGCAACCGCGGCGTGATCCGGTTGTCGGTGGAAACGTTCATGGAACAACTGCGTGCCGACGACCGCCTGATGCATGTACTGCTGCGCGAAGGCACTGCCGGCTCGGACGCGTTCAAGCAGGCGGTGGACCGCGAACTGGGTTACTTCGAGGAAGAGCTGAAGGCCGATCTTGTGCGCCTGGCCGCGCTCGATGGCGCGAGCCTGTACGAGCCCGCCCTCGCCGCCAAGGCAATCACCCGGCTGGTATTCGCCATGGGCGGCAGCGCGATCGACCTGCCCGAGGAACGGGATCCCGAGCTGATCGAACAGATGTCGCAGATGATCCGCATGATCATCACCGGCGCCCGCGCGCTGGCGCGGCATCCGGTAAAGGCCTGAAGCAAGCCAAACGATATTGCGCGGTAGCGGGAGCGGCGTGCGCCGCGAGGCCGATGATCGCCCAGATCACAGCGTTCCCTGCACTTCATTGGTGCCGGCTTCGCGGCTTACGCCGTTCCTACAGACTGTCTATCGGTAAAGCCCCTGCCGAGCATGGCTCGGCACTACCTTTGCAGACATTGGCGGTAGCGGCTGTCTACCCGGTTGGCGAACCACTCGGTAGTCAGTTCGCGGGTGATCTTGGGGCTGTCCAGGCGGATGCCGGGAATCAATGCACGCGGCAAGGCCTTCCCTGTGCGCGCATCCGCCATGGCGAACACCTGCGAATGCAGCGCGCTGTCACTGAACTCCAGGCGATCAGACTGCGCAAGCGCACGCCGTATCTCACGGTCGTCCATGCCTAGTCGCGGCGCCAGCCTGCGCACCGCCAGTTCGGTCTGGCCTGGCTTGTCGATTGGCGCATCCGGCACCAGCAGATCACCATCCAGCGCCAGCGAAACACCTGTCAGCAGGCTCACCGCACTCTGGAATGCAGCATTGCGGCTGGCGTAGCGGCCCGCGTTGTAGTCGGCGAAGCGATGCACCTTCTGTGTATAGGGCGTCTGGTAATCGAGCAGATGGCCGACACCGAAGTACACGCCGCCACGCCGGGTGAACACCTCATCACGGATACTGCGCGCCACCGGGTACGGGTAGTCCTGCGCATTTGCCTGCGCAAAAGGAATGCTGACCTGCATCGCGCCGCCAGTCTGCACAGGATTTTTTCCGGCAAACAAACGTTGCCCCATCGGCACGCGGCCAATGATTTCCTCGTACAACTCACTCAGGTCCCGTTCGCTGCGTACCCGCGCCAACTGCTCGCCGTAACTGCGACCATCACTCCCCTTCACCTTCAAGCCTGCATCCACCAGCAGCTTCGGTATATGCACGGCGGCGGCGCGGCGATCTATTTCGCCGCGGGCAATCCGCGGCAGATTGGGCACCTCGGGATTGGCGCGATAACCGGACTCCTGCTCGATCACCGCCAGCACCGCGCAGATATTCTCGCGCGAAGGCTCAATGCGTTGCGCGGTCAACGCCATACGGATATCCGTCGCCCAGCCTGTACGATCAGCGACCGTCGCTGGAATACGGCGCGCGATTTCATCCTGCAACGTTGCCATCGTCGGACCCGGCGCGGGCGCTGGGACCGTGCTGCAGGCGGCCAGCGTCGCCACCAACAACAGACTCGCCAGCAGCCGCGGCGCGTCCCCGGCATCGCCAGGAAAAACGCGGGCAGCGCTGCCCCAACCATCGCAAGTCACCAGCCTGCCCATATACTTCGCACCCTCGTCTGTCCAAATCATCGAACGTGGCTTGACCCTTGAGCGCCACCGCTGAACAGTACTTCCCGCTTGTGGTTCCCGCCACCTCCCTGCTGCTGGGGCTGGCGCTGTTGGCTGGCTGGCGTTCATTGCGCGACCACCGCTACCTGTTGTGGCTGGCCGGTGGCTACATCTGCACCGCTTTTCCGCTGGCCGCGCAAATCCTGATGGACAACGCCCGGATGGCGACCTGGTCAGCACTGACCGGCGCGATGTACTGCGCGGGCAGCTGGGCCACGGCACAGGGTTTCGCACTCAGATCCGGCGGCAGGGTGTCGGGGCCGGCCGCACTGGCCATCAGCCTGATTACGCTGTTGGCACTGTTCTGCTTCTCCAGGCTCGATGATGTGCTGGGCGTGCGCATCGTCTTCCTCAACCTTGGCATGGGGCTGCTGCTCGCGTTGGCGTTGCCAGTGCTGTTTGACCGCGAGCAACCGGACACGCTCTTCGAACGCCTGCTGCGCAGGACGTATCTGCTGCTGGTGGCATACGCGATCCTGCGCCCGCTGCTGGCCTGGTTGCTGGCCGGCTGGTTCACCAGCAGTGGTCTGCCGCGCTCCGGTCTTTGGCTGTGGATGCTGGCCTTCAACCTGTTGCTCAATCTGTGGCTGCTGTTTCTGCTGCTGGGCGGGCTGGCCCAGCAGCTGATGGGAGAACTGCGCCATGAGCGCAACCACGATCCGCTCACCCAGTTGCTGAACCGCCGCGCCTTCTTCGAGATCGCCAACCACCGGCTGCAGCACGATCCCGCCCGGCCCTGGGCCCTGCTCGCCTGCGATGTGGACCACTTCAAGCAGGTCAATGACACCTGGGGCCATGCGGCCGGCGACAACGTCCTGCGCCAGGTAGGCGTGCTGTTGCAGCAGATGACACGCCCGGATGATCTGGTTGCCCGCTTCGGCGGTGAGGAATTCGTGCTGCTGGTGCACTGCCATGACCTGCCCACCGCTGCGCGCATCGCCGAACGCATCCGCGTCGGCCTCAGCCAGATGCACTGCTCACCGGCAAAGCAATCCATCACTGCCAGTTTCGGCGTCACCATGGTGGCAACAGCGCAGGATCTGGAAAGCGCGCTGGAACGCGCCGACCTCGCTGTCTATCAAGCCAAGCACGAAGGACGCAACCGCTTGATCCTCAGCCCATCGCAGGACGGCACCGACTGCATGCTCCCGGACCAGCAAGCCACACCTTGATTCGTAGCCCATGCCGCGGATCACTCCGCAGCGGGCATGCCTGCACACGGCATGCCCGCTGCGCAACGCGAGATCGGCATAGGGCCGCACCACCGGATACACCCGCTTTACGCTAGGCTTGCGTTTCTTCCTGACTGTGCATTCCCGTGAAAACAGTTCACGCCACCCGCTACATCACGCCGCTGCGCGAAGGCGGTTCACTGCCGGCGGTGATCGAAGCCGACGACGATGGCATGTACGTCATCAAGTTCCGCGGTGCCGGGCAAGGGCCCAAGGCCCTGATCGCCGAACTGGTGGTTGGGCGGCTTGCACAGGCGCTGGGCCTGCCGATGCCGGACATCGTCCTGGTCGAACTGGACCGCGAGTTCGCGCGTACCGAGCCCGACCCGGAGATCCAGGACCTGATCCGCGCCAGCGAGGGTACCAACCTGGGCAGCGACTACCTGCCCGGCGCGATCAACTACGATCCTGCGGCGATGCAACCGGATGCCGAACTGGCCTCGCGCATCGTCTGGTTTGATGCGTACACCAGCAACGTGGACCGCACCGCACGCAACCCCAACCTGATGGTCTGGCACCGCAAGCTCTACCTGATCGATCACGGCGCGGCGCTGTACTTCCACCACGACTGGGAGAACGCCGGCGAGGCCTGCGGCAAGCCTTTCGTGTTGATCAAGGACCACGTGTTGCTGCCGTTCGCCAGCCGCATCGCCGACGCCGACGCGGCGCTGGCTCCCTTGCTGACCGATGCGGTCATCGACAGCATCGTCGCGCAGATTCCAGACAGCTGGCTGCAGACCGAGCCCGCTTTTGCCGATGCGACCGCCTACCGTTCTGCCTACGCCAGCTATTTGAAGCGCCGCCTGCAATTGCGCGAAGCCTTCGTACAGGAGGCCATCCGTGCCCACGCTGCATACCTATGATTACGCCATCATCCGCATCGTACCGCGGGTGGAGCGCGAGGAATTCATCAACGTTGGCGTGATCGTCTCCTGCCCCAGCGCAGGCCATCTGCAGGCGGCCATCGAGATTGATATAGCGCGTTTGCAGGCATTTGCGCCGCAACTGGATCTCGCTGCCGTGCAGCCGTGGCTGGATGCCATCGTCGCGATCTGCCGTGGCGAGCCGGGTGCCGGACCGATCGCACAATTGCCGCCGCGCGCCCGCTTCCATTTCCTGACTGCCAAGCGCAGCTCGGTGGTGCAGACCTCGGTTACCCATGTCGGCCGCAGCGCCAACCCTGCCGGCATCGTCGAGCACCTGCTCGAACGCATGGTGCGTACGCCACGCTGAACCACCGGCCGGAATGCGAGGCCAATCTAACCTGTAGAGCCGAACCATGCTCGGCTGACGCGCCCCCTGTAGTGCCGAGCCATGCTCGGCATGGGCACATCACCGGTGAAGCCGCTGCCGAGCATGGCTCGGCACTACGGAGCTCTCCCCCACCGACAGGCTCGCGCATCAGTCGATATCGACCAGCTCCCTGGCCACGTCGCGCAAACTGAACTTCTGCACCTTGCCGGTAGCCGTGCGCGGCAGCGGACCAAAAACAAAACGCCGCGGCAGCTTGAAGCTGGCCAGGTGCTGGCGGCAATGCGCCAATGCCTCGGCCGCCTCCAGGCTCGACGTTTCCTTCAGCTCGACGAAGGCGCAGGGCGTTTCGCCCCACTTCGGATCCGGCCGTGCGACCACCGCCGCTGCCAACACTGCGGGATGCCTGCACAGCACATCTTCCACTTCAAGCGAGGAGATGTTCTCGCCGCCGGAAATAATCACATCCTTGGACCGATCACGGATCTTCACCGCGCCATTCGGATAGACCACGGCAAGATCACCGGTATGGAACCAGCCGCCGGCAAAGGCTTCGCTGGTTGCGCGCGGGTTCTTCAGATAGCCCTGCATGGTGATGTTGCCGCGGAACATGATTTCGCCAACGCTGACGCCATCCCACGGCACGGGCTGCAGGGTTTCCGGATCCAGCACCTGCATGTCTTCCTGCAGCAAACAGGCCACACCCTGGCGGCTGTTGAGCTCGGCCCGTTCGGCAATGGGGAGTTGCGTCCATTCGGCCTGCGGCTGGCAGATGGATGCCGGGCCATAGACCTCGGTCAGACCATAGACATGGGTAATCTCGACCCCCATGCGCTCCATTGCTTCCAGCACGGCGGCCGGTGGCGCCGCACCGGCGACCTGGCCCTTGATCCCAGCCAGGCCCTGCTTGCTCTCTTCGGGCGCAGCTGCCAGCGCGGCATGGATTACCGGAGCGCCGCAATAGTGACTGACAGCGTGTTCGCGCATCAGCTCCAGCACGCGCTTGCGATCAAACCGTCGCAGGCAGACCTGGGTGCCGGCCACCGCCGCCATGGTCCACGGGAAACACCAGCCGTTGCAGTGGAACATCGGCAGCGTCCAAAGGTACACCGGGTGTTGCGGCATGCCCCAATCGATGATGTTCGCCACCGCATTCAAGTAGGCACCGCGATGGTGGTAGACCACACCCTTGGGATCACCGGTGGTGCCGGAGGTGTAGTTGAGGGTGATGGCATCCCACTCATCGGCTGGCAACTCGAACTCAAAGTCCGGATCGCCGGTAGCCAACAGCGCCTCGTACTCGATCTCGCCGAGGAAGTCGCCGCTTTCGATCTCTGCATCGTCGACATCGATGACCTGCGGCGGCTGCTTGCAAAGTGCCAAGGCCCTTTCCATCAGCGGTGCGAACTCACGGTCGCTGAATACAATTTTGGCCTCGCCATGGTCCAGCATGAAAGCTAGGGTCTGCGCATCCAACCGGGTATTGAGGGTATTCAGCACCGCACCCAGCATCGCCGGCCCATAGTGCAGTTCGATCATTGCCGGAGTATTGGGTAGCAACGCCGCAACGGTATCGCCTTTGCCAATGCCCTGGCGCTGCAGGGCCGAAGCCAGCCGACGGCAGCGCTGGTAGACCTGCGCCCAATCCAGACGACGTTCGCCGTGGATCACCGCCAGACGCTGCGGATGCACGGTCGCGGCCTTGCGCAGGAAGCTCAGCGGCGTCAGCGCGGTGTAGTTGGCCTGGTTACGGCCAAGATCCTGGTACATCTGGAGCCTCTCCCTCTGCAAGGATTTTGCGGGTAGAGAGTCGGCCAGCCGGGTGGTGTTTGTCGCTGCGACATTAGTCGCAGGGATTTGGCTTGGGATTTGAGGCTGCTGGCCAAAAGCTTGCCCTCACCCCAACCCCTCTCCCGTGAACGGGACAGGGGTTGGGGTTAGGGCAACCTTCTGGCCAACAAAACTGGACGAAGGCGCATGAAAAAAGCGCCGGCATGCCGGCGCTTTCTCCAAACCCAAAGCCTGCAGAATCAGGCTTCCGGCGGTGTTGGTGCTACGGCTTCCCCAGCCTCGACTGCGTCGTCCTCCAGCACCTCCTCTTCGGCCTCAAGCGATGCATCCAGGCGTTCGACGGCCTGCAGCTTCTCGCCCTTGGACAGACGGATCAGGGTCACACCCTGGGTATTGCGGCCGACGCGCGAGATCTCCGAGCCACGGGTACGCACCAGGGTGCCACCGTCGGAAATCAACAACACTTCGTCGCCCGTGCCCAGCAGCACCGCGCTGACCAGCTTGCCATTGCGCTCACTGGTCTGGATGCCGATCACACCCTGGGTGCCACGCCCCTTGCGCGGGTAATCGGCCAACGGCGTGCGCTTGCCGTAGCCATTCTCGGTCGCCGTCAGGATGTACTGCACGCCTGCGTCGTCGGCAGCGTCGACGATCTCGCCACCGTCCACTGCCACTTCCTCGACACCGCTGTCGTCTTCGTTCTCATCCTCAACGCCGCCAGCGCTTTCGGCGACGATCAGGCTGACCACTTCCTCACCCTTGGGCATCTTGATGCCACGCACGCCAGTAGCGGTACGGCCCATCGAACGGACCTTGTCCTCGCCGAAGCGAACTGTCTTGCCATTGGAGGCAAACAACAGGACGTCGCGCTCACCGTCGGTCAGGCCTACACCGACCAGGGCATCACCCTCGTCGAGGTTGATGGCGATCTTGCCGCGCGCCAGACGGAATGCGAACTCGCTAAGCGGGGTCTTCTTGACCGTACCGTTGCGGGTTGCAAAGAACACGAAGTGGTTTTCATCGTACTCACGTACCGGCAGCACGGCCTGCACGCGTTCGCCGTTCTCCAGCGCGATCCAGTTGATGATCGGGCGGCCACGGGCGTTGGAACCGGCTTCCGGCAACTGGTGTACCGGCAGCCAGAACACCTTGCCCGAGCTGGTGAAGGTCAACAGTGTGTCATGCGTGTTGACCAGCCACAGCTGCTCGATCGAATCCTCGTCCTTGGTCGCGGCGGCACTGCGGCCGCGGCCACCACGACGCTGTGCGCGGTAGGCACTGACCGGCTGGCGCTTGACGTAACCGGCACGCGACAGGGTCACGACCACGTCTTCCGGCGCGATCAGGTCCAGGATATCCAGATCTTCTTCGCTGTGGCGGATCTCGGTGCGACGGTCGTCGCCAAACTCGGCACGGATGCTTTCCAGCTCCTCGCGGATCACCTGCAACAGCACATCCGGGTTCTCCAGGATGCGGATCAGGCCGGCGATCACTTCCAGCAGCTGCTTGTACTCTTCCGTCAGCCTGTCCTGCTCCAGCCCGGTCAGGCGGTGCAGGCGCATTTCCAGGATCTGCGTGGCCTGGACGTCGCTGAGCTGGTAGTTGCCGTTGACCAGACCAATGCCCTTGGGCAGGTCTTCCGGGCGCGATGCCTCCGCGCCGGCGGCGCCCAGCAATGCACCCACCAGGCCCGGCTGCCACACCTTGGAGAGCATGCGCTCCTTGGCTTCAGCCGGGTTGGCCGAGGTCTTGATCAACTCGATCATTTCATCGATGTTGGCCAATGCAACGGTCAGGCCTTCCAGCACGTGCGCACGTGCGCGCGCCTTGCGCAGCTCGAAGATGGTGCGGCGGGTGACAACCTCGCGGCGATGGCGGATGAACGCCTCCAGCATCTCCTTGAGGTTCATCAACTTCGGGCGGCCGTCGACCAGCGCCACCATGTTGATGCCGAACACCGACTCCATCTGGGTCTGCTGGTACAGGTTGTTGAGCACAACCTCGGCAGACTCGCCACGCTTGATTTCGATGTAGATGCGCATGCCGTCCTTGTCGGACTCATCGCGCAGCTCGCTGATGCCTTCGAGCTTCTTTTCCTTGACCAGCTCGGCGATCTTCTCGATCAGCCGTGCCTTGTTCACCTGGTACGGAATCTCGGTGACGATGATCGACTCGCGACCATTGTCGGCCACTTCGATATCGGCCTTGGCACGGATGCGCACGCGGCCACGGCCGGTGCGGTAACCGGCGATGATGCCGGCGGTGCCATTGATGATACCGGCGGTCGGGAAATCCGGGCCCGGGATGTATTCCATCAGCCCATCCACGTCGATCGACGGCTCGTCAATCAGCGCGATGCAGGCATTGATGCACTCGGTGAGGTTGTGCGGCGGGATATTGGTCGCCATGCCCACCGCGATACCGGCGGAACCGTTGACCAGCAGGTTCGGGAACCGGGTCGGCATGACCGTCGGTTCCAGCTCCTTTTCATCGTAGTTGGGCTGGAAATCGACGGTTTCCTTGTCGATATCGGCCATCAGCTCATGCGTCAGGCGCGACATGCGCGCCTCGGTGTAACGCATTGCTGCAGCAGAGTCACCGTCGACCGAACCGAAGTTACCCTGGCCGTCCACCATCATGTAACGCAGCGAGAACGGCTGCGCCATGCGCACCAGCGTGTCGTAGACCGACGCGTCGCCATGCGGGTGGTACTTACCGATGACGTCACCGACGATACGCGCCGACTTGTAGTACGGCTTGTTGCTGTGCGCGCCCAGTTCATTCATCGCGAACAGGACGCGGCGATGAACCGGCTTGAGGCCATCGCGGGCATCGGGAAGTGCGCGGCCGACGATCACGCTCATCGCGTAATCGAGGTAGCTCTTGCGCATCTCGTCTTCCAGGTTGACCTGGATGATTTCCTTGGCGTTTTCTGCCATTCGGGTTCCGTTGTCAGGTAGCGATCCTGTCCGGTGACGACTCCTTGACGGGCCGCCCTGCCGGGATCTGGGATCAACCTGCGGAGTTTATCACAAAGGGCGGTTTTTCGGCGCTGGTTCAGGCCCTTTTACCGGAAGAAATCAGGAACTTAGGGGCGCCTTGCCGGGTGAGGCGGGCCATGCCCTGCTGGGCCCTTGTCGAGGAACCGGGCAGGAGCTGTACAAGCTGCGAAGCCAAAGACTCCGCAGATCGCAACATCGTCGGCGATTCAGGCATTGCCAGCTTTGCGGCTGACGCCGCTCCCACAAGCATGAAAGCCTCCTGTAGAGCCGAGCCATGCTCAGCTGCGGCCGTACCGGGCAAGCCCCTGCCGAGCATGGCTCGGCACTACCCGCTGGTTTGTGCCAGTGGACACTGTCGGAAGGATTCACTGTAGAGCCGAGCCATGCTCGGCTGCGGCCGTACCGGGCAAGCCCCTGCCGAGCATGGCTCGGCACTACCGGTCAGTCGGGGAACGCGGCGGCCATCGTCGCCAGGTCCGGCTTCAGGATCACGCCGCGCTCGGTGACGATGGCGTCGATCAACTCGCCCGGAGTCACGTCGAACACAGGATTCCAGGCGGCAATGCCCTCGGCCACGGTGCGCACACCGCCGACGCCAAACAGTTCGCCCGGGTCACGCTGTTCGATCTCGATTTCGTCGCCGTGGGCGGTGCCCATGTCAACGGTCGAGGACGGTGCAACCACCATGAATTTCACGCCGTGATGGCGCGCGGCAATGGCCAGTTGGTAGGTGCCGATCTTGTTGGCGGTGTCGCCGTTGGCACAAATACGGTCAGCGCCGACGATCACCCATTGCACCGCACCGGTCTTCATCAGGTGCGAGGCAGCCGAGTCGGCAATCAAGGTTGCATCGATTCCGTCCTGCTGCAGCTCCCAAACGGTCAGGCGTGCACCCTGCAACCACGGCCGGGTCTCACCGGCAAACACCTTCCCAATGCGCTCCTGCGCAACGCCAGCACGGATCACGCCCAAGGCGGTACCGAAGCCGGCGGTGGCCAGCGAACCGGTGTTGCAATGGGTCAGCACGCCGCTACCCGGTGCAATCAACGCTGCACCCAAGGCGCCCATATGACGGTTGGCGGTAAGGTCTTCATCAGCGATTGACTGCGCTTCAAGCGCGGCGACCAGCTTCCAGTCCGAACCGGCAGCGGCCAAAGCGCGACGCATGCGCGCCAACGCCCAGGCCAGGTTGACCGCCGTGGGACGTGAGGCATTGAGCCGATCCAGCGCCGGTGCCAGCGCCTGCAATGCAGCTGCACCGTCATTGGCCTGCACCTCACGCGCCGCCAGCACCACACCCCAGGCGGCGGCAATTCCGATCGCGGGCGCACCGCGCACGGTCAATGCGTGAATGGCCTCGGCAACCGCATCGCTGTCGTGGCACAGCACGTGCTCGACGACAAACGGCAGCTTGCGCTGGTCCAGCAGCTCCAGGGCCTCGCCGGTCCAGCGGATCGGGCGGATATGGTCGTAACGGGCGTAATCAATGGCAGGGGTATCGTTCATGCGCCCATTGTAATCGGCGCTGCCCGGCACGCATCAACAACCTACTGCCCGCACCATCGGCTCAGTCAGCGGAGAATTCGCCGCGGCATCCCTTGTCCACCCAGATGCCATTGCGGTCCCAGCCCCAACTGTCCCCTTCCCGGCAGGCAGCATGGGACAACTGCTCCACCAGCGTGACCCGACGCGTGACGCTTACACCACATTCGCGCCGCAACTCGCCCTTGGATTCGCAGATCACCCGGCGCGGGGTATCGACAAAGCCAGAGCCATCCTCGGCCCCCACTTCAAACAGGCCCTGGCATCCGCGACTGACCCAGATTTCCTTGCCGCTGTATCCCCAGCTACGGCCCTCGCGGCACGGCAGCACCGATTGCTGCCGCAGCAGGCGCACCGGCGCCCCGCGCAGCACCACCGGACATACCTCCGTGCGCCCCTTTGATTCGCAGCGCACCACGCGGCGTGTCGTGCGTGTTGTAGCCTGGGGCCGGGCGAATTCAGCACTGCAGCCCTGGCTCACCCAAACCGCGCCGTCTTCCATGCCCCAGCTGGTCTCACGGATGCAATCGCGCCTGGACAGTTGCCGCACCAGTTGCACGCCGCCGCGGGTATCCATCGGGCAGAACGTCCGCGGTTGCTCACCCGATTCACAGCGCACTACTTCACGGCCCGCCGCTGCGGGCGCGGGCTCCTGGGCTGCCAGCACGGTCGGCGCCAGCAATAACAGCACGCCGCAGACCCGCTTCATCAGACGCTCCCCTGTTCGGTCATGATGGGTTCCGATGGTCACACACTGCCTGAGTCATTGTGAGCAAAGCATTATCTTGGTCGCCGCCACGCTGCATATCCATGATCCAGCGCAAACCAGCATCAGGCGTTGGCGAAATCAAACGCCAATACATCGCCAATACGCGGCGTACCGGCCAGGGCCATCAGCAGTCGATCCACGCCAACCGCAACACCGGCGCAGGCAGGCAACGACGGCAATGCCGCAAGAAAGGCTTCATCCAGGGGCGGTTGTTCAGCCCCGCGCGCCGCACGGATCGCCAGATCGCGCTCGAATCGCTGGCGTTGCTCGACTGCGTCGTTCAGCTCGTGGTAGCCGTTGGCCAGTTCGACCGGACCCAGGTAAAGCTCAAAGCGTTCAGCCAATGGCGGCGTGCCCGGCCGGATCCTGGCCAACGCGGCCTGGCTGGCCGGCCAGTCATGGATCACGGTGATGGCATCGACCGCGAACTGCGACTGGATGCGATGGCTCATCAGCAGATCCAACCAGTCATCGCGGGTCAGGCCATCGGGCTGGATACCAACTTCGCCCAGACCCGCACGCAGCTGCACTTCGTCGGCCAGGAACGGATCCAGCGCTACCGCCTGCATGAACAGCTCGCGGTAGCTGACGATGCGCACCGATGCCGGCGGCCGCTGCACCATTGCCAACGCCTCCTGCACCAGCGCAATGGTTTCTTCGATCAGGCGGTGATGATCCCAACCCACCCGATACCATTCCAGCATGGTGAACTCGGGGTTGTGGCGCCCGCCGGCCTCGCCGTTGCGGAACACCCGGCCCAGTTCGTAGCAGTCACCCACACCGGCAGCCAACAGACGCTTGAGCGGATACTCCGGCGAGGTGCGCAACCAGCGCTGCGGCGAACCGGCATCGACATGCCCGCTGAAGCGGGTATGGAAGCCCTCGATGTTCGGCTCGGTATTACCGGCCGCCGACATGATTGGCGTCTCCACTTCCAACACATCGCGCGCGGCAAAGAAACCACGAATCAATGCATTCAGGCGTGCGCGCTGACGCAGGGCCTCGATCACGAGTGCAGGCGCCCGGACGCCCCGTTCAAGGACAAGGTGAGGATGTCGCGCTCGTCGTCGCGGTAGCCCGCCGACAGATACAGCGACTTGGCCTTGGCGTTGTGGTGGTTCACTTCCAGGCGGATGACCGCCGCGCCCTGCCCTGCAGCCCAGTCACGGGCCAGCGCCAAGGCCTGTCGCCCCCAGCCACGACCGCGTGCAGCCGGGCCCAGGTACAACTCATCCAGCAATACGAAACGACCGCCCTGCTCGACGCTGAAGCACCAGCCCAGGGTGATGTAGCCGACCACGCTGTCGCCATCGAGCAGCAGCAACGCCGCACCACAGCTTGGCTGCTCCAGCAGCGTCTGCAGACCGGGCTCGACCCGTTCGGCGATATAGGGAATCTGATCTTCCACATAGAAGTCACGCACCATCGCGATCAGCTGCGGGAAGTCTTCCGATTGCGCCAAGCGCGCCTTGATCTCACTCATGCCTGTTCTCCGTGCTCGGCGAGGAAGGCAAGCAGACGCTCTTCGTCCCATACTTCCACACCAAGCTCATTTGCCTTGTCCAACTTGGAGCCGGCTTCGGTACCGGCCACCACGAAACTGGTTTTCTTCGACACACTGCCAGAAACCTTGGCTCCCAGCGCTTCCAGCCTTGCCTTGGCCTGATCGCGGCCCATCTGCGCCAAGGTACCGGTCAGCACCACGGTTTTGCCATCAAGCACACCGGCGACCTGCTCCTGCGCCTCTGGCGTGATCGCAAGCAGACGCTCCAGGGCAACGCCGGCATCGGTGAACAGCTGTGCGTTGGCATCGACATTCAGCCAGGCGACCAGCGCATTGGCCGATTCAGCCGGCAGGCCAGCAGTCATGAAGTTATGCGCCTCCTCGTCCAGAATCGCCGCCGTCGAACCGAACGCTTCAGCCAGTTGGCGTGCGCGTACCGGTGTGACCTTGGGAATCTCCAGGTCCGACAACAAGGTAGCCAGATTCAGATCTGCACGCAGCTTGGCGTTGGGGGCGTGCGTATCGCTGATCCGCACGCCACGCTCCAGCAACGCATCAATCGCCTGCTGATTGCCCGGCTGGGCCATGAAGTGACCAATCGAACGGGCTACTTCACCGCCGATGTCGGGCACGCGTTTGAATATTGGCCACGGCAGGTGACGAATCAGCTCCAGATCACCAAACCACGTCGACAATGCCTTGGCCGTGCTTTCACCCACGTGTTCGATGCCCAGTGCGAACAGCAGGCGCTCCAGCGTGGTACTGCGGCTGGCGGCAATCGCAGCAATCAGGTTGTCGGCCCATTTGATGGCGATCCTCCTGGTGTTCCACTGGAAGCTGGCCGGCACCGACAAGGCTTGTGCGCGCCAGGACGCATCATCCGCATCCAGCTTGAGGATGCGATTGAGGGTGTCACCGCTGCCTTCCGGCTGCAGGTGCAGGCCGAGCTGCGAAGCGAGTGCTTCCGGCGAATCGGCATCCAGCGCCAGCTTCAGTACCAGCAACTGGTCGCGATTGAGTGCATACAGGTCGGCAACACCGCGCACGATGCCGGCATCCACCAACACCTCGATGTACTTGCCACCCAAGCCATCGATATCCATCGCCTTGCGCGAGGCGAAGTGGGCAATGGCTTCCTTGCGTTGCGCCGGGCAGCTCAGCTCACCCGAGCAACGCCAGGCCGCCTCGCCTTCCTCGCGCACGATTTCCGAGCCACACACCGGGCAGGCGCGTGGCATCTGCCACGGCGTGGTGCCTTCAGGGCGGCGATCAACAATGACACTGACCACTTCCGGAATGACATCGCCAGCACGGCGCACGATGACCGAGTCACCAACCCGTACATCCAGGCGCGCGATCTGATCGGCGTTGTGCAGGGTGGCGTTGGTGACAACGACCCCAGCCACATGCACCGGCTTCAGCCGTGCAACCGGCGTCGCCGCACCGGTACGACCGATCTGTATCTCGATGGCTTCAACCGTGGTGGTCTGTTCCTGTGCTGGGAACTTATGCGCAATCGCCCAACGCGGTGCGCGTGCGACGAAACCCATTTCCTGCTGGCCTTCGCGATCATCGAGCTTGTAGACCACGCCATCGATGTCATAGGCCAGGCTGTCGCGGCGCTCGCCGATATCGCGGTAGTACGCCAGCAGACCTTCAGCACCCTGCACTACCCTGCACAGGTCGCTGACCGGAAAACCCCACTGCGCAAGCTGGGCCAAGGTTGCCGAATGCGTTCCGGGCAGTTCGCCACCGGACACCTCACCCAGGCCATAGGCATAGAAGCTCAGCGGCCGCTGCGCGCTGATCTTCGGATCCAACTGGCGCAGGGAGCCGGCCGCGCCATTGCGCGGATTGGCCAGCACCTTGCCCCCATGCAGGCGCGCCTGCTCGTTGTAACGCTCGAAGTCGGCGCGCGGCATGTAGACCTCGCCACGCACTTCCAGCACCTCCGGCCAGCCTTGCCCAGCCAGCTGCTGCGGGATGACCTTGATCTGCCGCAGATTGGCACTGACGTCTTCGCCAGTTGCACCGTCACCACGGGTCGCCCCCTGCACGAAAACGCCGTTCTCGTAGCGCAGGTTGATGGCCAGACCATCCAGCTTGGGTTCGGCGGAGAAGTACAGCTCGCGACGATGCAGGCGCTCATCGATGCGGCGCACGAAATCATGCACCTCGGCATCGCTGAAGGCATTGCCCAGCGACAGCATCGGCACGGCATGCACGACTTCAGGGAAGCGCGATGATGGCTTGCCGCCTACCTGATGGCTGGGCGAGTCGGCGCTGTCCAGTTCCGGATGCGCGGCTTCCAGCGCTTCCAGCTCGCGCATCAACCGGTCGTACTCGGCGTCCGGGATGATCTGCTCATCGTGCTCGTGATAGGCACGCGAGGCGTCTGCCAGCTGGCGGCGGAGTTCGCTGATGCGCCGGGTGGCGTCGGTATTTTGATTCATGTGGCGATTTTACCTGCGCGAAGTGTTGGCGCGGTAAAAGCGGGTAGCGCTTGCGTTTAATGCTTACCGCTAACAGCACCCCTCCCCGGCCCTCCCCTTGCCTGCGGCAAAGGGAGGGGGAAGATCTCAGCTCCCTCCCTTGGCGTAGCCAGGGGAGGGTTGGGGAGGGGTAGCTTTTAAATCCTCACCAACGCGGCGACTTGGTCAACGGCGGCGCCTGGTGCTGGCGGTCATAAGCACGCAGGTCATCGCGGATATGCGCGATACGCTGGCGGCCCAGGGCATTGCGGCTGTCATCCAGCACCACGCCATCGAGCAGTTCGCCCATGCGCTGCACGGTCGGCAGCATCTTTTCCCAGGCATCAAGCGCGGTCATCGGCGCCGGCAAGGTCAGGAAGAAGGCGATGGCCGGGGTTTCCATGTCGCGGATGTTGGCCATGTCGAAGCTTCCCGGCTTCATGATGCTGGCCATCGAAAAGATCGGGCCGCGCTCCGAATGCCCTTCCACCAGACGATGGAACACATTCATGTAGCCGAAGACCAGACCGGTCTTCTCCGCCGCCACCACGATGTCTTCGCCACGCAATACCTGCCCGGAACGGGCAGCCACGTACAGCGAGACGATCTTGTCGAAATCCTGGGTAGGCCGCTTGCCCAGCTCACTGAGGTTGCTTGCGTCCACGTCCGGCAGACCGAGCTCAGGCTGGGTTACGCCGTCATCCTGCGCAGCGCCCTCGCCCGCTTCGGCAGCCGCAGCACCCTCGGCGCCTCCCAGCACCGGTTCACGACGCGGGCGCTCGGCGTCAGCCGGTTCCTTGCGTTTGCCCTGGGCCTGCCGCTTGGGCCGGCTGAAAAAGAAAATGGCTGCGACCAGCAAAACGCCGGCAACCAGAATGCCGATACGCAACAGTGCCGTGTCAGACATGCGCTGCAGTCTCCGGATTAATCGTTCAGGTGGTTAAAGGATGGCACGTCAGGCCGCGCCCGCCAATCGGGCAGCCTCTTCCAGATCAACACTGACCAGGCGACTGACGCCGGGTTCGCGCATGGTGACACCCGACAACTGGTGCGCCGCCTCCATCGTCGCCTTGTTGTGGCTGACGAACAGGAACTGCACCTTCTCGCTCATTTCCTTGACCATATTGGCCAGGCGGCCGACGTTGGCCTCGTCCAGCGGCGCGTCCACCTCGTCGAGCAGGCAGAACGGGGCCGGATTGAGCTGGAAGATGGCAAACACCAGCGCCACCGCGGTCATGGCCTTCTCGCCGCCGGACAGCAACGAGATATTGGAAACACGCTTGCCGGGCGGCCGCGCCATGATGGTCACGCCGGTATCGAGCAGATCTTCGCCGGTCAGTTCCAGATAGGCATGGCCGCCGCCGAACAGGCGCGGATACAGCGCCTGCACGCCGGCATTGACACGGTCGAAGGTGTCCTTGAACCGACCACGTGTCTCGCGGTCGATCTTGCGGATGGCGTCTTCCAGGGTTTCCAGTGCGGTGTTCAGATCGACGTTCTGTGCTTCCAGGTACTCCGAGCGCTGCGAAGCCTCGCCGTACTCATGGATCGCCGCCAGGTTGACCGGCTCCAGCCGCCGCATGCGGCCGTCGATCTGGTGCACCGTCGATTCCCAATCCGACACGCGCGCGTCTTCGGGCAAGGTGTTGATCACGTCCTGCAGCACAAACCCGGCCTTCTCCACCGCGGCCGCCAGCTGCTCGGCGCTAAGCACCAAGGCCTGCTGATCAAGCTTGCGCTGCGAGATGCGCTCGCGCTGCGCCAGCGACTGCTCGTCGCGCTGGTGGCGGGTCTGTTCCAGAGCACGCAGCTCATGATCGATACCGTCAAGCAAGGTACGCGCTTCGGCGAGCACGCGATCCACACGCACACGCTCGGCCAACGCGTTCTGGTGCTCGGCCTCCAGCGCATGGACCGGCGTATCCCCCTCATCCAGCTGTGAGTGCAGCTCGCCCAGACGTGAATCGAGCTGGCCACGCTGGCTGCCCATACGCTCCAGCGCGTGGCTCAGCGAACTGATCTGGGTGCGCTGCGACTCCAGCGTCAAGGCCAGTGCATGCATGTTGTCACGCACGTTGCGCGCCGCATCCCGGGCCTGGTCGCGCGCTTCGCTCATCTGCCTGCGTTCGCTTTCCAGCGCGTGCCGGGCCGACTCCAGGTCGCCCATGCTGGACACGGCCTCATCCAGGCGCAGGCGCGCCTCGCTCGCCTGTTCACGGCTGGCGTCCAGCGTTTCCAGCAGCTGCGCCAGCTCACCTTCGATACGTCCAATGCGCGTGCGCGTGGATTCCAGCTTGCCTTGCTGGCTCTGCAACTGCCCCGCCAATTCGGACCCGGCGCGATGCGCTTGATACAACGAACGCTGCACATCTTCGCGCTGTTGCTCGGCAGCCAGCAATTGCTCACGCAAGCCAGCCAGCTGCTGCTCCAATGCGGCCTCACGCTCCTGCAAGGATTCGATCTGCTCGCGCAAGGTGACGATCTCGCGTTCGCGCAACAGCGCGCCCTGCTCGGCGGCACCGGAGCGCGACATGCGCACCCAGCCCTGCCCCAGTCGTTCACCGCCACGGGTAATCACCGACTCAGCGCCACCCAGCGTGCGCTGTAGTTTCTGCGCCTGCGCAAGATCTTCAGCGCCATGCAGGTGCGCCAGCAAGCGGCGGATCGCCAACGGCCCCTGCACTTTCGCCGCCAATGAAGTCGGCGCGAACTCAGCCTTGCCATCGGCGTCTGCAACCAGTGCGATGCGCCCTTCGCCCAGCTCAGCCAACGCATCAACCAAGGCTTCCGGCGCATCCACCAGCACACCTTCGATCAGCTGACCAAGCGCGCTTTCAACTGCGTTCTCCCAGCCACTTTCAACGGTGATGCGCTCGCCGACGCGCGCGGCCGAATCCAGCCCGCGCGCCTTCAGCCATGCTGCCGCCGCCCCCTGTTCCTGGCCGAGTGCTGCCTGCTGCAGCGTTTCCAACGAGGACAAGCGGCCGCGCGCGGACTGTGCCTGCTTGCGAACGTCGGCCAGCTCAGACTGGCCGGCGCGCTGCTGTTCCTGCAGTGCCGCCACCGATTCCTTGCGCAACTCCACCTGCTCGTTCAAGGTTTCCAGCGCGGCCTTCTGGGTCTCATGTTCCAGCTGCATCTGCTCGAAGGCTTCCGCCAGCGCATCCAGATCCAGGCCGGCGCGCTCTGCCTGCAATGCTTCGCGGCGGCGATCGGCTTCGAGAATCTGCTTGTCCAGGTAGTCCACGCGGGTGCGCTCAACCTCGCCGGAGCGGGTCGCCTCGGAGGTATTCCGATTGTGCGCTTCCCAGCGCTGCTGCCAATCGGCGAGCCTTGCTTCGGCCTCGCGCAGCGCCTCCTGGCGGATCTCATTCTCTTCCTGCAGCTGCTCCAGCTGCGGCTCGGCATTTTCGACCGATTCGCGCAGCACGATCAGCTTGGCTTCGTCACCACTGATGTGCTGACCAAGTTCCGACAACGCCTGGCGGGTCTCGTCGCGCGCCTTGTGCAGGCGCTGCGCCAGCTCGCGCTGATGGTGAATCTGCTGCTCGAGCCGGGCCAGGGTACTGCCCACCTGGTAGACATCAGCCTGCGCCTTGTTCAGGTTTTCCGCCGCCTCTTCGCGGCGCACGCGGCCGGTTTCGATGCGGCTTTCCGCGTCGCGCTGTTCGGCGATCAGCTGCTGCAGCTTGGTTTCCTCGCGCGACAGCGCTTCACGCAGGCCGCCCAGGCGTCCGTCAAGGCCGCGGAATTCCAGCGCCTTCCATTCTGCATCCTTGACCCGGCGCTCTTCCTGCAAGGCCTGGTACTGTTCGGCCTGCCGTGCCTGCCGCTTGAGGTGTTCGAGCTGCTTGCCGATTTCCTCGCGCAGGTCATTGAGCCGATCGAGGTTTTCGCGGGTGTGGCGGATCCGGGTTTCGGTTTCCTTGCGGCGCTCCTTGTACTTGGAGATGCCGGCGGCTTCCTCCAGGTATATGCGCAGGTCTTCCGGGCGCGCCTCGATGATCTGGCTGATCATGCCCTGCTCGATGATCGAGTAGCTGCGCGGGCCAAGGCCCGTGCCCAGGAACAGATCGGTGATATCGCGGCGGCGGCACTTGGTGCCGTTCAGATAATAATTGCTGCTGCCATCGCGGCTTACGGTGCGCTTGACCGAGATTTCGTTGAACGAGGCGTATTCGCCGGAAATCGTATGATCGGTGTTGTCGAAGATCAGCTCCACCGTGGCCTGTGACACCGGCTTGCGGCCCGCCGAACCGGAGAAGATCACGTCGGTCAGCGAATCGCCGCGCAGGCGGCTGGCCGAGCTCTCACCCATCACCCAACGCACCGCGTCGATGATGTTGGACTTGCCGCAGCCGTTGGGGCCAACGACACCGGTCATATTGGTCGGCAGGTGCAACGTCGTGGGATCGACGAAGGACTTGAAACCGGAGAGCTTGATCGTGGATAGACGCATGGAATCGGGCTGTTGGCGGACGTCGGCTGCCACTGCCGACACCCGGAGGGATGGTCCGGAGGTTCCGTCCCCGAGCTCAAATCATTGATATTCCTTGGAATTCAAATGATCAAGCGCGGCACTGGCAACCGAGTATAGCGACACCCATGGCCACTGGTGGGGCCTGGCCTGCAGGCCGGCCAAAAGAAACGGGCGCCTTGCGGCGCCCGTTCTTTACAACCAGTCCGGCAGAATCAAGCGTCGGCTTCGACGATGACCTTGACGGTGGTTTCCACGTCGGCGTGCAGCTTGACGATGACGTCGAACTCGCCAACGTTGCGGAAAGCGCCTTCGCCCAGGATCACTTCGCTCTTGCTCAGCTCCAGGCCGGCAGCAGTGAAGGCTTCAGCGATGTCACGCGGGCCAACCGAACCGTACAGCTTGCCTTCGGTCGAAGCGTGCGCACCGATGGTGACGCTGGCGCCTTCGAACTTGTTGGCACGGGCCTGTGCTTCGTCGTGCGAGGCCTGGGCCTTGGCTTCGTACTGGGCGCGCTTGGCTTCGAACTCGGCGATGTTGGCTTCGGTGGCCGGCACGGCCTTGCCCT
Organism: Stenotrophomonas sp. STEN031; assembly: GCF_056759975.1. Taxonomy (NCBI): domain Bacteria; kingdom Pseudomonadati; phylum Pseudomonadota; class Gammaproteobacteria; order Lysobacterales; family Lysobacteraceae; genus Stenotrophomonas; species Stenotrophomonas sp. STEN031. The sequence goes on along the minus strand of NZ_JBRREA010000012.1, from coordinate 78,450 downwards.
GCGGCACGAGGAAGTTACGGCCGTAGCCCGGCTTCACGTCAACCAGGTCGCCCAGGCCGCCGAGGTTGGTCACTTTCTGGATAAGAATCAGCTTCATGGTGTAGCTCCGTTATTCGTTAGCGGCGCCAATGGCGCCGCAACGCTTGCTGTCCGAATAGGACGGGTTTGAGGCGATAAGCGAGTAAAGGGGAGTGAGAAACGGGAAAGGACAAACGCCCTACTCCCACCTCTCACTTCCCATCGCGGCGCATGCGCCGCGACTCACTTCTGCACTCAGACGTCGTGGTTGTCCGTGTACGGGATCAGGGCCAGGAAACGGGCGCGCTTGACGGCCGTTGCCAGCTGGCGCTGGTACTTGGACTTGGTGCCGGTGACGCGGCTCGGAACGATCTTGCCGTTCTCGGTCAGGTACTGGCGCAGGGTGTTGAGATCCTTGTAATCGATCTCTTTCACGCCTTCAGCGGTGAACTTGCAGAACTTGCGGCGGCGGAAGAACTTGGACATGAAAGTGCTCCTTATTCAGCAGAAGCGGCGTCGTCGCCGGCTTCGTCATTGTTGGAAGATGCACCTTCTTCGTCGTCACGACGACGGCGCTCGCCACGCTCGGGCTTGTCACCCTTCTCGTCCTTGCTCTTCATGATCAGCGACTGCTCGGTGTCAGCCTCGTCACGCTTGATGACCAGGTTGCGCAGCACGGCGTCGTTGAAACGGAAGCTCTCGGTCAGTTCGTTCAGAACCGACTGGTCAGCTTCGATGTTCAGCAGCACGTAGTGAGCCTTCACCAGGTTCTGGATCGGGTAAGCCAGCTGGCGGCGGCCCCAGTCTTCCAGACGGTGGATGGTGCCGTTGCCGGCTTCGACCAGCGCCTTGTAGCGCTCGATCATGGCGGGGACCTGTTCGCTCTGGTCCGGATGGACCAGGAACACGACTTCGTAATGACGACTCATGTTTTCATACCTTTCGGATGTGGCCCTGATGGGCCGGACAGCCCCCCGCCGTGGTTTGCGGTGGGGCAAGGGTTCCTGCACTGGAGCGCAGGAAGCCGGGCATTATCCACTGCGCAAGGGCCCGAGGCAAGTCGCCCGACTGGCGCAACACAGCATCCGGCAGCGAAAAGCCGCCGATGAGGGCTGATTGCTGCGACGCAACAGTACACTATGTAACCGATTCCACGCCCCTCCCGGACCACCCGACGTGAATTCCACGCTTTCCCTGGCAGCGCAGCTGACGCCGCGCCAGCGCACTTTCATTCTCATTGCGCTCTCACTGGGCGGCTTCGCCATCGGCACCAGCGAGTTCGCCAGCATGGGACTGATGCTGGAGATCAGCCGCGGCCTGGCCATCAGCGAAGCCCAGGTAGGGCATCTGATCAGCGCCTACGCCATCGGCGTGGTGGTCGGCGCACCGTTGCTGGCCTTTTCCGGCGCCAGCCTGCGCCGCCGCACCCTGCTGCTGTGGCTGATGGGTTTCTATGCCGTAGGCAACCTGGCCAGCGCGCTGGCCCCGACCTACCACAGCATGCTGCTGGCCCGCTTCGTGGCCGGCCTGCCGCACGGCGCCTACTTCGGCGTCGCAATGCTGGTTGCCGCCTCGATCAGCCCGCCCGAACAACGTGGTGCCGCCGTGTCCAAGGTACTGCTGGGCCTGTCCATCGCCATCCTGCTGGGCAATCCGCTGACCACCTGGCTCGGCCAGCAGTTCAACTGGCGCAGCGCCTTCGTCCTGGTCAGCCTGCTGGCCATCGCCACGGCGGCCCTGGTCGCACGGCAGCTTCCGGCGGACCCGGCCGAAACCCGCACCTCGCCGATGCGTGAGCTGCGCGCATTCAACACCCCACAGGTGTGGCTGGCACTGGCGATCGGCGCGATTGGCTTTGCCGGCATGTTCTGCGTCTTCACCTATCTGGCCCCGACGCTGGTCAACGTCACTGGCATCAATGAACGCTGGATGCCGGTCGCGGTTGGCCTGTTCGGGGTGGGCGCGATCATCGGCAATGTGGCCGGCGGCAAACTGGTCGACCGGCTGCAGTTCCGCGCCGCCGGCCTGCTGCTGGCGTGGTCCATCGTCGTGCTGATGCTGTTCCCGCTGGCCGCGCATTCGGCCTGGGCAATGGTGCCGGCGATCATCGCCGTGGGCACGATGGGCGCCCTGGCGGTGGCCCTGCAGACCCGCCTGATGGACGCCGCCGGCGACGCCCAGACCCTGGCCGCAGCCTCCAATCACGCCGCCTTCAATACCGCGAATGCGCTGGGCCCGTGGCTGGGCGGCATGGCGATTGGCGCCGGTTATGGCCACGCTTCTACCGGTTATGTGGGCGCAGCAACCGCTGCGTTAGGCCTGCTGCTGTGGGGTATTGCGGTGGCGCTGCAGCGCCGTCAGGGCGCATCCGCGCAATTGGCCACCGACTGACGTAGTGCCGAGCCATGCTCGGCAGGGGATTTCCTGGCAACGCCAACCCGTAGTGCCGAGCCATGCTCGGCAGAGGCCTTGTGCACAATCCCGGACGTCGCCGGGGATGCTCGAGCCGAGCATGGCTCGGCTCTACAGGGGACAGCGTCCTGTGCGCCGGACGTTGCTGGCCCCGACATCTGGCATGCTTCGCGGTTTACACCGCTCCCACAAAAGCAGCAACTGCCGCCTTGCTCAGCGGTGCATGTCGTCGGTGGTGAAGCTCTCGCCGCAGCCGCATTCGGCCGCTGCGTTGGGGTTCTTGAAGGTGAAGGTCTCGCTCAGGCCCTGCTTGCCGAAGTCGATCTCGGTGCCATCCACCAGCGGCAGGCTCTGCGCATCCACGTAGATGCGCACACCGTCCTGCTCGAACACGGTGTCACCCTCGCGCTCATCCTTGGCCAGGTCGGTGATGTGGCCCCAACCCGAGCAACCGGTGCGGGTCACGCCAAAACGCAGGCCAAGCGCCCCCGGGGTGCTGCTGACGAAGCGCTGCACGCGGGAATGGGCGATGGGGGTCAGATGAACAGCCATGGTAGGGCGACTCCAGCAGAATTACGGTCCAATTATAGATGTGGGCGGCCTGCCGGACTGCAAGCGTGGATAAATGCTCGCCTGCCCGGGCGTTGAGCCGCTAAAATCTCGCATTCACAGATCGAGTCGATCAACAGAGGATTCAAGTCATGACGGTGGTCAGCGTTGCACACGCCCTTGCCGGGAAGTTCCCGGAAGGCGGAGAAGTCACAGTCCGCGGGTGGGTCCGCACGGTGCGCGGCTCGGCTGGACTGGCCTTCGTCAACGTCAGCGATGGCTCGGGCTTTGCCCCGATCCAGGTCGTGGCCACCGAAGCGCTGTCCAATTTCGAAGACATCAAGAAACTGACCCCGAGCTGCTCGGTGATCGCCACCGGCACGCTGGTCAAGTCGCAGGGCAAGGGCCAGAGCTTCGAGATCCAGGCGCAGAGCCTGGAAATCGTCGGCTGGGTCGAAGATCCGCTGACCTACCCGATCCAGCCCAAGCCGATGTCGCCGGAGTTCCTGCGCGAAGTGGCGCACCTGCGCCCGCGCACCAACCTGTTCGGCGCGGTCACCCGCATCCGTGACTGCCTGTCCAAGGCAGTGCACCGTTACTTCCACGAGAACGGCTTCTACTGGATCAGCACGCCCATCATCACCAGCTCCGATGCTGAGGGTGCCGGCCAGATGTTCCGCGTCTCCACGCTGGACATGGCCAACCTGCCGCGCACCGGTGACGGTGAAATCGACTTCAGCCGCGACTTCTTCGGCAAGGAAACCTTCCTGACCGTGTCCGGCCAGCTCAACGTCGAGGCCTACTGCCTGGCACTGAGCAAGGTTTACACCTTCGGCCCGACCTTCCGCGCCGAGAACAGCCACACCACCCGCCACCTGGCCGAGTTCTGGATGGTGGAGCCGGAGATCGCCTTCGCCGACCTGGCCGAAAACGCGCGTGTGGCCGAAGAGTTCCTGAAGTACCTGTTCCGCGCCGTGCTCGATGAGCGTGCCGACGACATGGCCTTCATCGCCGAGCGCGTGCAGAAGGACGCCATTACCCGCCTGGAAGCCTTCGTCAACGCACCGTTCGAGCGCATCGAGTACACCGATGCGATCAGCCTGCTGCAGAAGTCCGGCAAGAAGTTCGACTACCCGGTCGAATGGGGCCTGGATCTGCAGACCGAGCACGAGCGCTGGTTGACCGAGGAGCACGTCGGCCGTCCGGTCGTGGTCACCAACTACCCGGAACACTTCAAGGCCTTCTACATGCGCCTGAACGACGACGGCAAGACCGTCGCCGCGATGGACGTGCTGGCCCCGGGCATCGGCGAGATCATCGGTGGCAGCCAGCGCGAAGAGCGCCTGAACGTGCTTGACGCACGCATGTCGCAGTTCGGCCTGGATCCGGAGCACTACCAGTGGTACCGCGATTTCCGTCGTTATGGTTCGGTGCCGCATGCCGGTTTCGGCCTGGGCTTCGAGCGCCTGGTGGTCTATGTCTGCGGCCTGTCCAACATCCGCGATGCGATCCCCTACCCGCGCGCACCGGGTTCGGCGGAGTTCTGATTCATCTGATCCAGTAACAGGAGGCGGCGCCGTTGACCTTGTTCTTCGCTCTTTGCTTCGTTGGCGTGGCCATTGCCGGCCTCAGCGCCTTCCTGATTTTCTGGCCATTGACGCTGGTCCATATCCGCGACCGGCATCCGGCGCTGGCCACCGAGTTCGGTGCCGGCGCCTTTCTCAAACCAGAGTGCCTGCGCTGGCTGCTGGGCCGTGGCTTCAGCGGCATCGCCGACCGCTCGCTGTCCGGATTGGCCACGCCCGCCCGCATCGCCCTGCTGGTAACGTTCGGCGGGCTGGGCATGGCACTGCTGTTGTGGCTTTTTTCGCAGGTAATGAAATGACTGATTTCGAGAACACTCCCGACCAGTGGTGGCTGGCGCAGCTCGGCGGCACCCTGATCTGGGCGCGCCTGCGGGTTCGCCCGGGCGGCACCGCCGAAGTACTGGACAGCGACGGCAACACGCTGAGCTATGACAGTGAAGACACTGCCCGCGCACAGCTGTTCGACGCCGAGTTCGTCGCCTTTGATGGCCTTGACGAAGAAGACGCGCTGCAACGTGGTTTCTCGCTGCACGAAGTGAGCCCACCGCAGGGCGACGACGACACGCTGCGCGAGCGCATGGTGCAGTTGCTCGGCACCCGGGTCTAAGCGGCCTTTCGTGTTCGCCCAGCGCGCCTTCATCGAGACCGAGCTGCTCTGGCTGGATCGCCTGCTGGCGCGTGACCCGTTCGTGACCTTGCTGACCACCGGCGGCGACGGATTGCCCGAACTGACCCGCGTGCCGGTGCTTTATCGGCGCGAAGGGCACAAGGTCGAACTGATCGGGCATTGGGCCCGAGCCAACAAACAGTCACGTCACCTCGGCCGCGCCAAGGTGTTGGTCAACGGCCCGCAGGGCTATGTATCGGCCAGTTGGTATCCGGACAAGGAAAGCGCGGCGCGCGTCCCTACCTGGAACTACGCCGCCGCTGAACTTGTCGGCGAACTGCACAGCTTCGACGACACGGCGGCATTGGCTCAACTGCTGTCGGACACCAGCAACTTCTTCGAGGCCAGCGTCGGCAAGGGCTGGCAGTTCGATGCCGACCTGGACGATCACGCCCCCTCGCTGCGCGCCATCGTAGGCTTCCGCCTGGACGTGCAGCACATCCAGATCAAGCTGAAGCTGAGCCAGAACCACCCGCAGGCGAACCAGCTGGCGGTGATCAAGGCCTTGCAGGCCTTGAACACGCCCGATGCCAGCGAGCTGGCCCAGTGGATGCAGCTATACCGCAGTGAGCATGGCGATCAATCCGATGATTGAACCCAGCCCCGTTTCCCGCGACGTTGCCGTGCAAACGCGCAGCAGCGCCCTCCCCCTCCAGATCGCAAGGGAAGCTTCACCATGAAAGACATCCATAACCTGCTGCAGAAAAACCGCGAATGGGCGGACCGGATCGAGAAGGAAGATCCCGACTTCTTCCATCAACTGGCCAAGCAGCAGAGCCCCGAATACCTGTGGATCGGCTGCTCCGATTCACGCGTACCGGCCAACCAGATCATCGGCATGGCACCGGGCGAAATCTTCGTTCATCGCAACATCGCCAACGTGGTGGTGCATACCGACCTGAACTGCCTGAGCGTGATCCAGTACGCGGTGGACCAGCTCAAGATCAAGCACATCCTGATCGTCGGCCATTACGGTTGCGGCGGCGTCCATGCAGCACTGAACCATGTGCGCGTTGGCCTGGCCGACAACTGGCTGCGCCATGTTGGCGATGTCGCCCAGAAGCACGACGATATCCTCTCGCAGATCGACGACCCGGAGCTGCGCCACGCGCGCCTGTGTGAGTTGAACGTGATCGAGCAGGTGGTCAACGCCTGCCGCTCGACCATCGTGCAGGACGCCTGGGCCCGCGGCCAGAAGCTGATGGTGCACGGCTGGGTCTACAGCCTGCGCGACGGCCGCGTCAGCGAGATGGGCATTGATGTGGGCTCGCCGGAGGAGCTGCAGCCGGCGTATGAGAAGGCCTTGTCGTTTGTGCCGCGGAAGGGCAAAAGGCACTGACAGCCAACCTGCCGAAGCTAGGCTTCCTCCCCTCTCCCGCTCGCGGGGTGAGAGGAGCAGCTTGCGAACCACAGGTTCGCTGCTACTCGAACGCCCTTGCGCCAGCGCAAGGGCCGGGGCGCGGAGCGGGGGCTGGGGGTGAGGGCCTACCGCCCCAGCCAAGCCAGGAACCAACCCTCATCCGCCCTCCGGGCACCTTCTCCCGAAGGGAGAAGGAAAAAGCAAAGGCTTCGCCCTCCGGGCACCTTCTCCCGGCGGGAGAAGGAAGCAGCCACCCTCACCAAACAGGCCCCGCATGCTCCCCCTACCCCTGAACCTGCTCGGCTGGATCGAAGAACACCGCCACCTCCTGAAGCCGCCGGTCGGCAACAAGATGATCGAGAACGGTGACTTCATCGTCATGGTGGTTGCCGGCCCCAACAGCCGCAACGACTACCACTGGGATGAGGGTCCGGAATGGTTCTACCAGCTTGAAGGCGAGATGGTGCTGCGGGTGCAGGAAGACGGCGCAGTGCGCGACATCCCGATCCGGGCCGGCGAGATCTTCCTGCTGCCCCCGCGTGTACCGCATTCGCCGCAGCGCATGCCCGGATCGATCGGTCTGGTGGTCGAGCGCAAGCGCCTGGACCATGAGCTCGATGGCTTCATGTGGTACTGCCAGCAATGCAACCACAAGATCTACGAGGAGTTCTTCCACCTGAAGAACATCGAGACCGATCTGCCCAAGGTCTTCGACCGGTTCCATGCCTCGACTGAACACCGTACCTGCAGCCAATGTGGGGCCGTGCATCCACTGCCAAAACCGGTCACGCCGGAAGCCTGAGCGGCCGGGCGCGGTTACACTGCGGCTACATCCTCGACGTGTCCGCACCGATGAACGAAACGCTGTCACCCGCTCATGCCACCGCACTTGATGCTGCCGATCCGCTGCGCCACCTGCGCAGTCAGTTCCTGATCCCGCAGCACCAGGGCGCCGACCAGGCCTACTTCGTCGGCAACTCCTTGGGCCTGCAGCCACGCGGCGCACAGGCGATGGTGCAGGAGGTGATGGATCAATGGGGCCGCATCGCCGTCGAAGGCCACTTCACCGGTCCGACGCAATGGCTGAGCTATCACCGCCTGGTGCGCGATTCCCTGGCCGGCGTGGTCGGTGCGCTGCCGCATGAAGTGGTGGCGATGAACACGCTGAGCGTGAACCTGCATCTGATGATGGTCAGCTTCTACCGCCCCAGCAGCGAGCGCCCGGCGATCCTGATGGAAGCTGGTGCCTTCCCCACCGACCGCCACGCGGTCGAGGCACAGATCCGCTTCCATGGCTTCAACCCGGCCACCGATCTGATCGAAGTGCAGCCGGACGAAGCCAGCGGCACCATCTCGATGCAGGCCATCGAGCAGGCCATCAGCGAACACGGCAAGCGCGTCGCGCTGGTACTGTGGCCGGGCGTGCAGTACCGCACCGGCCAGGTGTTCGACCTCGACGCGATCACCCGCCTCGCCCGCGCGCACGGCGCCAGCATCGGTTTCGATCTGGCCCACTCGGTCGGCAACGTGCCGTTGAACCTGCATGATGTCGCACCCGATTTCGCGGTGTGGTGCCACTACAAGTATCTGAATGCAGGTCCCGGTGCGGTTGCCGGTGCCTTCGTGCACGAACGCCATGCCAAGGACACTTCACTGCCGCGCTTCGCCGGCTGGTGGGGCCACGAACAGGCGACCCGCTTCCAGATGGCGCCGGAGTTCGTGCCGGAACTTGGCGCCGAAGGCTGGCAGCTGAGCAATCCACCTGTGCTCGGCCTTGCGCCGCTGCGTGCATCACTGGCGCTGTACGACGAAGCCGGCATGGATGCATTGCGCACCAAGTCACTGAAGATCACCGGCTACCTGGAAGCCATGGTGCGTGCGCGCCTGGACCATGTGCTGCAGATCATCACGCCTGCCGAACCCGAGCGCCGCGGCTGCCAGCTGTCGCTGCGCGTGGCCGGTGGCCGTGCACAGGGGCGTTCGCTGTTCGAGTACCTGCAATCGGTAGGCGTGCTCGGCGACTGGCGCGAGCCCGATGTCATCCGCATCTCGCCCACGCCTTTGTACAACCGCTACAGCGATGTCTACCGCTTCGTCGATGAAGTGGAAACCTGGGCTGGCGTCTGACCAACGGACTATTTTGACTTGAACACCCCCACCCCACGCAGCCTCACCCTGATCGGCGCCGGCCTGGCCGGCTCCCTGCTCGCCATCCTGCTGTCGCGGCAGGGCTGGAAGATCACCATCTACGAACGTCGTGGCGACCCGCGCATCGCCGACTACGAGTCCGGTCGCTCGATCAACCTGGCGCTGGCCGAACGCGGCCGCAACGCCCTGCGTCAGGCTGGCGTCGAGGACGAGGTGATGGCCAAGGCGGTGATGATGCGCGGACGCATGGTGCATCCGCGCGAAGGCGCGGCCGACCTGCAGCGCTACGGCCGCGATGACAGCGAAGTGATCTGGTCGGTGCACCGCAAGGACCTCAACACCACCTTGCTGCAGCTGGCCGAGGAAGCCGGTGCCACCGTGCATTTCCACCGTCGCCTGCATACCGTGGACTTCGATGCCGGCTATGCACGCTTCATCGACGACCGCGACGACCAGCCGCACGACATCCACTTCAACACGCCGCTGATCGGAGCCGATGGCGCCGGCTCGGCGCTGCGTGCGGCAATGAACCGCAAGTTGCCGTTGGGCGAGCGCATCGAGTTCCTCGATCATTCGTACAAGGAGCTGGAGATTCCGCCAGCAGCGGACGGCAACTTCCAGATCGAAGCCAATGCCCTGCACATCTGGCCGCGCGGCAACTACATGTGCATCGCCCTGCCCAATGACGAAGGCACGTTCACCGTCACCCTGTTCCTGCCGAACGAAGGCGATCCCAGCTTCGCAACGGTGCGTAACGGTGTCGAAGCCGAAGCACTCTTCCAGCGCGACTTCGCCGATGCCCTGCCATTGATACCGAACCTGCGCGCCGACTGGGAACAGCATCCGCCCGGCCTGCTCGGCACGCTGTACCTGGAACGTTGGCATCAGCGTGGCAAGGCGGTGCTGATCGGCGACGCCGCGCATGCGATGGTGCCCTTCCACGGCCAGGGCATGAACTGCGCATTCGAAGACTGCGTGGTGCTGGCGCGCTGTCTGGCCGAACACCCTGGTACTGAAGAAGCCTTCGCTGCGTTTGAAGCCGAGCGCAAACCCAATGCCGCCGCCATCCAGCAGATGGCCTTGGACAACTATCTGGAAATGCGCGATCGCGTCGCCGACCCGAGCTACCTGCTGCAGCGCGAGCTGGAGCAGGCGCTGCAGGCGCGCTGGCCAACCCGTTTCGTGCCGCATTACACGATGGTCACCTTCCTGCACACGCCGTATGCAGTCGCGCTTGAACGCACCCGTCTGCAGCAGACCATCCTTGCCGACGCAACCGCCGGCCACGACTCGCTGCACAACATCGACTGGGCCGCGCTGGAACACGTCGTCCACGCTCAGCTGCCAGTACTGGAAGGAGCGCACTGATGGCCGAGAGCTTCCTGTTCTACGATCTGGAAACCTTTGGCCAGGACCCGCGCCGTACCCGCATCGCCCAGTTCGCCGCGGTGCGCACCGATGCCAACCTGAAAATCATCGACGAGCCGGTCAGCTTCTACGTCAAGCCAGCCGACGACCTGCTGCCCTCGCCGGTCGCTACCTTGATCACCGGCATCACCCCGCAGCATGCGCTGGCCGAAGGTGTCAGCGAGGCCGAGGCTTTCGCCCGCATCAACGAGTTGATGAGCAAGCCGCAGACCTGCACCCTGGGATACAACACCCTGCGCTTCGATGATGAGTTCGTGCGCTACGGTCTGTTCCGCAATTTCCATGATCCCTATGAGCGCGAGTGGCGCAGTGGAAACTCGCGCTGGGACCTGCTCGACATGTTACGTTTGGTGCACGCGCTGCGCCCGGACGGCATCAACTGGCCCACGCGCGAAGACGGCGCCACCTCGTTCAAGCTTGAGCATCTGGCGCTGGCCAATGATGTGCGCCAAGGCGATGCCCACGAAGCGCTGTCGGACGTCCATGCCACCATCGGCATGGCGCGGCGCTTCCGTGAGGCACAGCCGCGCATGTGGGACTACGCGCTGCGTCTGCGCGACAAGCGCTATGTCGGCAGCCTGCTCGACGTGGTGGCGATGGAGCCGGTGCTGCATATCTCGATGCGCTACCCGGCCAGCCGCCTGTGCGCCGCACCGGTGCTGCCACTGGCCCGTCATCCGCACATCAACAATCGGGTGATCGTGTTCGACCTGGAAGGCGATATCGAGCCCTTGCTGGAGCTGTCGGTCGAAGAAATCACCGCACGCCTGTATACCCGTGCCGCCGATCTGCCCGAAGGCCAGCAGCGCATTCCGCTGAAAGAAGTCCACCTCAACAAGGTACCGGCGCTGGTTGCGTGGAACCATCTGCGCGAGGCCGATTTTGAGCGCCTGCAGATTGATCCTGCGGCAATTGAAGCCAAGGCAGAAAAACTGCGCGAACTCGGCCCGCAGCTGGCCGAGAAGGCGCGCCAGGTGTTTGCCCGAGAACGCGTAAACGATGGCCCGGTCGACGCCGATGCATCGCTGTACGATGGCTTCCTGGCCGAAGGCGACAAGGGCCTGCTCAGCAAGGTGCGCACTGCACCGCCGGAAGCTTTGGCCGAGTTGGAACAGCGCTTCCGCGATCCGCGCCTGCCCGAACTGCTGTTCCGCTACCGCGCCCGCAACCATCCGCAGACACTGGACGCCACCGCGCGCTCACGCTGGGATGCGTATCGTCAGCAGCGCTTCACTACCCCGGGCATGGCCGAGCAGACCTTGCCCGAGTACATCGCGCAGATCGCCCAATTGCGCGAGGAACACAAGGACAACCCAGACTCACTGGCCCTGCTGGATGCACTGGAGCAGTGGCGCCATACCCTGCAGGACACACCATGACCCAGTACTTCAGCGATGCCAGTTTCAAGTTCCTGCGCGGGCTGGCCCGCCACAACGACAAGACCTGGTTTGCCGAGCACAAGCAGCAGTACGAAGACCATGTACGGCAGCCCTTCCTGCGCCTCATCACCGACCTGCAGCCTGACCTGAGCGAAGTCAGCGCGCACTTCCAGGCCGATCCTCGCACCGTCGGCGGCTCGCTGTTCCGCATCTACCGCGACTCGCGCTTCTCCCACGACAAGGCGCCGTACAAGACCTGGCAGGGCGCACGCCTGTTCCACGAGCGCCGCAAGCAGGTGCCGGCGCCGTCGTATTACATCCACCTGGCACCGGGCGAGAGCTTTGTTGGCGCTGGCATCTGGCACCCCGAGCCGGACGTACAGCGCCGCCTGCGCCAGTTCATCCTCGACAACCCCGGCAGTTGGAAGGCCGCCGCGCACGCGCCAGCCACGCGCAAGCGCTACGAGTTCGAAAGTAGCGAGAAGCTGGTGCGGCCGCCGCGCGGTTTCCCTGCCGACTTCGAGTTCATCGACGACCTCAAGCACCGCAACTGGGTGCTGTGGCGTTCGCTGGACGACGAGGTGATGACCGGCCCACGCCTGCGCCAGACCCTGGCCAAGGACCTGGCCGCACTCGGTCCGTTCGTCGACTACCTGTGCGCCGCGCTGGACCTGGAATTCTGATTGGCGTGGGCTTCACGCAAACCAACCTGGTTTGCGGCACGCTTGGCGGCAACCTTCGACAGGAAGCCGCCGTGACCAGCATCCACCTTCAAGTCTGGATCGAGGCCCCGCTGGCCACCGTCTACAGCGGCTTGGCCAACGCCGAGGGACTGAGCCGCTGGTGGATACCGCACCAGCAATCGGTCATCGACGGCGACACCGTGATCAGCCACAACCCGGGTTCCGGCCATGGCGTCGTCGCGCTGAAGGTGCTGGAGATCATTCCCGAGCGTTGCATCCGCTGGGAGGTGATCAGCCGTCACCCGCCACAGAGCCCGGCCTCGGCCTGGACCGGCACCGAGATCCGCTTCGACCTGTCACGCCGGGCCAGCCCCGGCGCCTGGCGCGGTCTGCCGCATGAAGGCGAGCCGTTGACCGTGCTGGAGTTCCATCACTTGGGTTGGAACGGTGACAGCGAATATCTGGGCTTCTGCAGCCAGGCCTGGGCCGAAACCCTGGTGATGCTGCGCCGCTGGGCCGAAGCCAGCATCCCCGCACACCCCTGATATCGAGGACAGCAACGCAATGAAGAAGTGGATACTCGCTACTGTCATCGCCATCGCAGTGCTGCTGGCCGCCTACGTGATCGGCGGCCCCTATCTGGCGATCCGTGGGATCAGCCAGGCCATCGAACAGCGTGACACCGGCAAGCTGGCGCGACACGTCGACTTCGGCGCGGTCCGGGTCAACATCAAGGCGCAGATCAACGATTACATCGTGCGCCGCGCCGGCAGCGACATGCAGTCGAGTCTATTCGGCCAGGTCGCGCTGGGCGTGGCCGGCAATCTCACCGGTGCCGGTGTCGACACCTTCGTCACCCCGCTGGGCATTGCTGCCCTGCTGCAGGGGGACAGCCTGTGGAAGCGGGCCATCGGCGATACCGTCGGCGGCGATACCTGGGCACCGCCCTCGCCGGCCAAGCCGTTGGCCAATACCACCGGCCATTACGAATCGCTGTCGCGCTACACCGCCACCACCCATCTGGAAGACGGGCGCAAAGTCGTGTTCGTACTCAGCCGCCAAGGGCTGCGCTGGCGACTGACCAATATCGTGCTGCCACTGGGACAGGCGCCGGACTGACCGGCGCCATCTCCATCAGGCAATCCTGCGCGGCTGCTCCTCGATGACGCTATCGGCGAGGAAAGCCTCCAGCGAATCATCCATCGCCTGCATCCACGGGGTGTGATGCAGCGGCGCCAGCGTGCCAGTCAGCACCGAACGGTAGCTGTAGTTGCGATACCCCAGGATGTCCTCCTTCTTGTCGTGCTTCCACTGCTTGAACAGCGTGGCCACCGCCTCGACATTGAAGTCCGGGTAGTCGGTGGCGTCCAGCAGGTCGCGCACGTATTCGGTCTGGAAGTCGATGTCCTGCTCGGCCGAGGTCGTTGCTTCCTCGCGTGCCAGCCAGGCTTCGCTGTCGGCACGCATTGCCGCGGTCGTCGGCAGCGCCATCTTGCCGAGGATCACATCGCGCGCATACCAGGCCTGCGCATCGAACATGTTGAAGGTGTAGTACTGGTCCTGCATGCCCAAGTAGATCAGCTTGGGGTTGTCGATCCAGAACACGCCCTTGTACAGATCACCCGGGTACAGGCGATTGCGCGTGCGCAGGGTCAGCGCATCGGGCAGGAACGGAAAGTGATGCTGGTAGCCGGTGCACAGCACGATCGCGTCCACGTCCTTGCTGCTGCCATCGATGAAGTGCGCGGTGTTGCCTTCAACACGCTGCAGCAAGGGCTTTTCTTCAAAGGCAGCCGGCCAATCGTAACCGGTTGCCGCGCTGCGATAGCTGAAGGTCACCGACTTGGCGCCGTATTTGTAGCACTGCGTACCGATATCCTCGGCCGAATAGCTGCTCCCTACCAGCAGCAGATCCTTGTCTGCGAATTCGCAAGCGTCACGGAAATCATGCGCATGCAACACGCGGCCGGGAAAGCGATCCACGCCTTCGAAGAATGGCGCATTCGGCGTGGAAAAATGGCCGGTTGCAACAATGACCCGGTCGAACTCCTCGGCCAGCAACTCATCCTTCTTCAGGTCGCGGACGGTGACGGTGAATCGTTCGGTTTCTTCCGAATAATCGACCCATTGCACCGCCATGTTGAAGCGAATCTGATCACGTACACCGCTCTTTTCGATGCGGCCCATGATGTAGTCGCGCAGCACAGCGCGTGGCGGATAGGAGGCGATCGGGCGGCCAAAATGCTCTTCAAAACTGTAGTCGGCAAACTCCAGTGCTTCCTTCGGGCCGTTCGACCAGAGGTAGCGGTACATGCTGCCATGTACGGGTTCGCCATAAGCATCCAGCCCGGTACGCCATGTGTAGTTCCACATCCCGCCAAGATCGGATTGCTTTTCGAAGCAGACGATCTCTGGCACTTCAGCCCCACCTCGACGGGCGGATTCAAAGGCACGAAGTTGCGCCAGGCCGCTCGGGCCGGCTCCAAGAATGGCGATACGCATGGTCATTCGGGTTGTTTCTCCTGTGTAGCTGCAGCCGCGTAAACGCGACGGCACTGCGCAAGGGCGCGTTATGCGCCGTGCAGGAGAGACAATGCGTCCGGTCCCGCGCGGCGCGCGAAACACCCGGCCGCCACGCAAAGCAGCGCGAAAGGGAATGGCAGGTACGTTGACGCTACCGGTCGGGGACAGGCCCCGCCCCTGGATCACCGGGTGGGTGCTGTGCGGGAGGGATCTGCTGCATTCGTGCAGATCAGGGCGCGGCAGGATTACCGCTGGTTCAGCTTGGAACCCGCGAAAGCGGCTTCATCCTAGCATGTGGGGAATGTTGGGCTGCAAGGTCGCGCAGACACCGGACTGTGGGAGCGGCGTAAGCCGCGAAGCTGACCAGGCAAAAACAACTGAGACAGCTGCAATTGCACCTTGCCTGCTGACGGATAGATTGCTTGCTTCGCGGCTTACGCCGCTCCCACAACAAACGGCAGCTCTACCCCGGATTGGCGACGCCGTGCGGCACATGGCCGGCGGTAACGTGCTGACGTGCGCTGTCGATGTTGTGCTGCGAATCATCGAAGAAGATATCGGCACCAAAGGCTTCCAGGAACGGCCCCTTGTGGCGACCACCGAGGAACAGCGCCTCATCCAGACGCACGCCCCACTCACGCAGGGTACGGATCACCCGTTCATGCGCAGGTGCCGAACGCGCGGTGACCAGCGCGGTGCGGATCGGTGCCGACTCGCCCGGCGGGAATGCCGCCTGCAGGGCATGCAGCGCCGACAGGAAATTGCGGAACGGGCCACCGCTGAGTGGTTCGTGTGCACGCTCGCGTTCGTGGCGACCAAAGGCTTCCACACCCTGTTCGCGCGAGATGCGCTCGCTCTCATCACCAAAGATCACCGCATCACCATCGAAGGCAATACGCAGTTGGGTCTTGGAGCGGCCGGTATCGGTAGCCGCTGCCGAAGCGGCGGCCACCTCCTGTGCGCTCTGCGGCAGGATGGTGGCGGCGGCGATGCCATTGACCAGGGCGCGGCGCACCGAATCCGGGTTGGCCGACAGGAACAGATCGGTGCCGAACGGCTTGACGTACGGCCAGGTCGGCTCGCCGGCGGTGAAGGTGGCGCGCACGATATCCAGCTTGTAGTGCTGGATGGAGTTGAAGATGCGCAGGCCGGTATCGGCCGAATTGCGCGACAGCAGGATCACTTCCACGCGCGGCGTCTCCACCGGCGCTCCATCATTGAGTGCCAGCAGCTTGCGCACCACCGGGAAGGCAACGCCGGGTTTGAGCACATCGTCCTCGTGCGCCCGCTGGTAGGCGGCATAGGCCTCCAGACCTTCGCGTTCGAACAGGGCGTGGCCTTCTTCGAGATCGAACAAGGCGCGCGAAGTAACCGCAACGGTAAGCAGCCGGGGAGTGTTGTCACCCATGGACGATGAACCCAATACGATCAAGGAACGGGACCCAGTCTACCCGGAAGCGGCGCGCTTCCCCCAATCCCGGATCCCACCAGCCCCGATCCCCGCCCTCAAACCATGAACTGCTCGCTGAGGATGCGCTCTTCGAGGTTGTGCTCGGGGTCGAACAGCAAGGTCACCTGACGCTCACGCGATTCGCGGATGGTCACTTCCACCACATCGCGGGTTTCATGCGAATCGGCAGTGACGCTGACCGGGCGCTTGTAGGGATCGAGCACGCGGAAGCGCACTTCGGTCTCGGCCTTGAGGATGGCGCCACGCCAGCGTCGCGGGCGATACGGCGCCAAAGGGGTCAAGGCGATGGTGTTCGAACCCAGCGGCAGGATCGGGCCATGCGCCGAGTAGTTGTAGGCGGTGCTGCCGGCCGGCGTGGAGACCAGCACACCATCGCAGATCAGCTCTTCCACCCGCTGCTGGCCGTTGAGATCGATGCCGATATGCGCGGCCTGCCGGGTCTGGCGCAGCATCGAGACGTCGTTGTAGGCCAGCGAGCCGGTAGTAGTGCCGGATTCGGTCAACGCGATCATTTCCAGCGGGCGCAGGTGGGCTGGTTCAGCCAGGGCCAGGCGCTCGATCAAGTCATCTTCGCGATGGTGGTTCATCAGGAAGCCGACGGTGCCCAGCTTCATGCCGAATACCGGTTTGCCCTTGCCGCCGTGGCGATGCAGGGTCTGCAGCATGAAGCCGTCACCGCCCAGCGGGCAGATCACATCGGCCTCTTCCGGGCTATGGTCGCCGTAACGGGCTGCCAGGGTGGCACGGGCCTGCTGTGCGGCCTCGACGGTACTGGCGAGGAAAGCAATTCGGGGGGACACGGGCGCGTCTATCGGTTCGGCTTGGAGGGCGAGGATAACCTGCCGATGTGCTGACTGGTGCTTTCGTTTGCTTGGAAACTGAAGGCCAGCGGCAAGAGCTTGCCCTCACCCCAACCCCTCTCCCGCAGGCGGGAGAGGGGCTACAGCTGCAATTGCGCAGAATGCCTGCGCTCGCGGTGGACTAGCCCCTCTACCGCCTGCGGGAGAGGGGCTGGGGTGAGGGCAAGCTCTTGATTTCTCCAAAAGAAAACGGGCCCTTTCGGGCCCGTTCTCCAAAACCAACAACCTGCCGACTTAAGCGCCGTGCGCCGCCAGCTGGCCCAGACGCTGCACCGCCACCGACACGGTCGGGTAGTCCAGGGTCTTCTGCTCGGCCAGCTCGGCCAGCATTGCCAGGGTGAAGCGCAGGCCGCTGTCATCACGGCCCAACCACGCCGCCACCTTGGCCTCGGCAGTTGCGCCCTTCATCGACAGCACCTGGCCGGTCAGGGCACGCTGATGCGCCGCCAGCTCGTCGCGCAGCACGCCACGGGCCACCGCATGCCAACGGCCGTTGACCTCCAGCGCATCGATCTGCTCGAACAGCCACGGCATCTGCAGGGCTTCGCCCAGGCGGAAGTGGACCTTGGACACGTCGACCGGCTTGAGCTTGCGCGGACGCGCCAGTTCAATGATGTCGAACGCCGGCTCCAGGAACTGCAGTTCGGACAGCTGCTGTGCCAATGCCGCCGGCAAGCCCTTCTCCTTCCATGCCACAACGCTGGCCTCGTAGGCCGGGCGCTGCGAATCCGGCAGCACGCCCGAGGCAACGCGGATGTCGTTGAACGGGCCCTGGTAGCGATCCACCGCGGCAGTGATACCCGGCATCGCGCCCGGACGGGTCAGCAACCAGCGCACGAACGAGCGCTGCAGCTTCCAGATCACTTCCAGCGCATCCACCTGCACCGCTTCGGGCAAGGTGCCGTCGAGCGCATCGATCTGCGCCCACAGTGCACGTGCATCCAGTGTTTCACGGCTGATGGTGTAGGCCTTGGCAACCTCGGCCACGGTGCGGCCGGTATCTTCCTGCATGCGCATCAGGAAGGTGGCGCCCATGCGGTTGATGGTCTGGTTGGTCACGGCCGTGGCGATGATTTCGCGCTTCAGTCGGTGACGTTCCATCGCGTCGGCGTACTTCTTCTGCAGCGGCTGCGGGAAGTAACGCAGCAGTTCCTTGGACAGGTACGGGTCTTCCGGGATGTCCGATTCCAGCAGCTGCTGGAAGGCGACGATCTTGGAGTACGACAGCAGCACCGCCAGTTCCGGACGGGTCAGGCCCTGGCCACGCAGCTTGCGTGCCGACAGCTCGGCGTCGGACGGCAGGAACTCGATCTGGCGATCCAGCAGGCCCTGCTTCTCCAGCGTGCGGATGAAGTGCTGCTTGGAACCCAGGCGCTTGCTGCTCATCCGCTCCATCAGGCTCAGTGCCTGGTTCTGGCGGTAGTTATCCATCAGCACCAGCTCGCCCACCTCGCCGGTCATCGAGGCCAGCAGCTTGTTGCGCTGGTCCACGGTGAGCTTCTTGGCGCGCACCACGTCGTTGAGCAGGATCTTGATGTTGACTTCGTGGTCGGAGGTATCCACACCGGCCGAGTTGTCGATGAAGTCGGTGTTGAGCAGCACGCCAACCTGTGCGGCCTCGATGCGGCCGAGCTGGGTCATGCCCAGGTTGCCACCCTCGCCCACGATCTTGCAGCGCAGTTCGCCACCGTTGACGCGCAGGCCGTTGTTGGCACGGTCGCCAACATCGGCATTGGTCTCGGTTGCCGACTTGACGTAGGTACCGATACCGCCGTTCCACAGCAGGTCAACCGGTGCCTTCAGCGCGGCATTGATCAGGTCGGTCGGGTTCATCGCCTTGATGCTGGCGTCGATGCCCAGTGCTTCACGCACTTCCGGGGTGATCTCGATCGACTTGAGCGAACGCGGGTAGATGCCGCCGCCCTTGCTGATCAGCTTGCTGTCGTAGTCGGCCCAGCTCGAACGCGGCACCTTGAACATGCGCGCGCGTTCCTTGAACGAGCTGGCAGCCACCGGGTTCGGATCCAGGAAGATGTGGCGGTGATCGAAGGCGCATACCAGGCGGATGTGCTCGGACAGCAGCATGCCGTTGCCGAACACGTCGCCGGACATGTCGCCGACGCCGACCACGGTGAAATCCTGCTTCTGGCAGTCACGGCCCAGTGCACGGAAGTGGCGCTTGACCGACTCCCACGCACCGCGTGCGGTGATGCCCATGCCCTTGTGGTCATAACCGACCGAGCCACCGGAGGCGAACGCGTCGTCCAACCAGAAACCGTGTGCACGGGCGATGCCGTTGGCGGTATCGGAGAACGTAGCGGTGCCCTTGTCGGCAGCTACGACCAAATACGGATCGTCCATGTCATGACGCACCACGCCCTGCGGCGGCACGATCTTGTTGTTGACGATGTTGTCGGTGATGTCCAGCAGGCCGTTGATGAAGCGCTTGTAGCAGGCCACGCCCTCGGCAAACCAGGCGTCACGGTCGACCGACGGGTCCGGCAGCTGCTTGGCGAAGAAACCACCCTTGGAGCCGACCGGCACGATCACGGTGTTCTTCACCATCTGCGCCTTGACCAGGCCCAGCACTTCGGTGCGGAAGTCTTCGCGGCGGTCCGACCAGCGCAGGCCGCCACGGGCGACCGGGCCGAAGCGCAGGTGGGTACCTTCCACGCGCGGGCCGCACACGAAGATCTCGCGGTACGGACGCGGCTTGGGCAGGTCCGGCACCTTGGCGGCGTCGAACTTGAAGCTGATGTAGTCGGCCGGACCACCGTCGGCACGCACGCCATCCTTGCGCACCAGGTAGTAGCTGGTACGCAGGGTGGCTTCGATCACGCCGATGAAGCTGCGCAGGATGCGGTCTTCGTCCAGGCTGGACACGCCGTCCAGCAGCTTGACCAGCACCTCGTGCACCAGCGCCATGCGCGCATCACGGTCGCTCTTGCGCGCCTTGACCACGCCATCAAGCAGCTTGAGGGTGGCAGCGTCGTCACCGGCCAGTAGCTTGAACTGGGCCAGCTGCGCGTCCAGCACTGCCTTGTCGGCCGACGGGGTCGGCTCGAAGCGGGCTTCGAACAGTTCCACGATCAGGCGCGCCAGCAGCGGGTAGCGGTTGAAGGTGCCTTCCACATAGGCCTGCGAGAACGGCACGCCGATCTGCAGCAGGTACTTGCAGTAACCACGCAGCATCGACACCTGGCGCCAGTCCAGGCCGGCGCCCAGCACCAGGCGGTTGAAGCCGTCGTTCTCGGCATCGCCGTGCCAGACGCGTGCGAAGGCGTCGCTGAAGGCGGCATTGGCATTGGCCGGGTCGATCGTGCCGATGGCCGACTCGACTTCGAAGTCCTGCACATACACCGGTGCATCGTCGACCATCAGCTTGTACGGGCGCTCCGCCATCACGCGCAGGCCCATGTTTTCCATCATCGGCAACACGTCGGACAGCGGGATGTCCTTGAGCTGGCGGTACAGCTTCAGGCGCAGGCCGTCGACGTCGTCGCGGCGGATCGCCTGCAGGCTCAGGCGCAGATCGTCCGGACCGGTCAACGCGTCCAGCTGGGCCACGTCGGCAGCGGCGATTTCAGCGCTGGAATCCTCGATGTAACCGGCCGGCAATGCCTTGCCGATGCGCGAGGCAATGCGCAGGCCTTCGCCTTCACCATGGCTGCCGACCAGCGCTTCGCGCAGATCGTCCTGCCAGTTGCGCAGCACGTGGGCCAAACGCTTCTCCATGCCTTCCACATCCAGCTCCAGGCTCTGCCCGGCCTTGGGGCGCACGATCAGGTGCACCTGGGCCAGCGGCGAGTCGCCCAGCACCACGCTGGAATCGACGTATTCGCCCTGCAGGGCGTCCTTGAGCATGCTTTCCACGCGCAGGCGCACGTCGGTGTTGAAGCGCTCGCGCGGCAGGAACACCAGCGCCGAGATGAAGCGGCTGAACTTGTCGCGGCGCAGGAACAGGCGGCTGCGCACGCGCTCTTGCAGGCCGAGCACGCCCATGGCAGTGCGGAACAACTCGTCTTCGCTGGACTGGAACAGCTCTTCGCGCGGCAGCGACTCCAGGATGTGGCGCAGTGCCTTGCCGCTGTGGCTGGACAGGCTCAGGCCCGAACGCGCCATCACGTTCTCATAGCGCTGGCGCACCAGCGGGATCTCCCACGGGCGACGGTTGTAGGCGCTGGAGGTGAACAGGCCAAGGAAGCGCTGCTCACCGATGATCTTGCCCTTGGCGTCGAATTCCAGCACGCCGATGTAGTCCATGTAGCCGCCGCGGTGGATATGCGAGCGGGCATTGGTCTTGGTCAGGATCAGCGCGTCATGCAGGCTGCTGGTGGCGTTCAGGCCTTCAGCAGCAAGACCCTTGACCGGGCGTGCGACCATGGTGTCCTTGCCGCGCATCAGGCCCAGGCCGGTGCCGTTCTGGGCCACCAGCACTTCTTCCTTGCCCTTCTTTTCCACCTTGTATTCGCGGTAGCCGAAGAAGGTGAAATGGTTGTCGGCGGCCCAGCGCAGGAACTCCTGCGCCTCGGCACGCGAGGCCTTGCTCACCGGCAGGGTGCGCTTGCCCAGGTCGTCGGCCAGCGCCAATGCCTTGTCGGTCATCGGCTGCCAGTCATTGACGATGGCACGCACGTCATCCAATGCGGCGGTCACGCGCTTGGCAACCGCGTCCAGCGCCTCGGCCGGCTGGCGATCGATTTCCAGCAGCATCACCGATTCCAGCTTGCCCTCGCCCACGCCGCTGAGCTTGCCGGCCTTGTCGCGCGCGATGTTGATCACCGGGTGGCCCAGCACGTGTACGCCGATGCCCTGCTCGGCCAAGGCCAGCGTCACCGTGTCTACCAGGAACGGCATGTCGTCGTTGACGATCTGCAGCACGGTATGAGCCGATTCCCAGCCGTCCGCCTTCAGCGTCGGGTTGAACACCCGCACATTGGCCTTGCCCGGCTTGCGGGTGCGGGCGAATTCGAGCATGCCGGCGGCCAGCACCGCCCAATCATCGGCCGAGTGCAGGGTGAACTCATCGGCTTCCATGCGCTTGTAGAACGCCGTAGCAAAAGCCACTGCCTGCGCCTGTGCGGCCGCAGCGGGATAACGCTTCCGCAAGGCTGCAAATACCGGTTCTAGCGAGAGGCCGGCTTCTGCGTTGTTCTGCTTCACAGCCGGTTTGGATTTCGTCTTTGCGGACTTGGCAGCACTGTTTTGCGATTTCATGGCAGAGCTTTGGGTGTTGCTCGGTTGGAGAAACCGCGATTGTATCGCTGGTAACAAAAAGAACCTTGCTGCAGGGCCGCATTATCTGCATCGCAATCACGAGTCGAACGCGGGCAACCGCCGCGATTTCACTGATGGCCGATCACACGACAATGTCCGCCACCTGAATCTCATTCGCTCACCGGGCACAGTGAAAGACGAATTACGTTGCGGCGTTTCTAAACTGGACGGTATAGTCCAATGCTTATGCAAACCCCCTCTGCCACCCCCGCGCCAATCGACGCGCGCGACGAGCGCGTGTTCGAAGCCGTGCGTGAGCTGTTGGCGAAGCAGGGAATACGCCTGAGTATGGATGCGATTGCCGCCGCTGCAGGCTGCTCCAAGCAAACGCTGTACAGCCGCTACGGCTGCAAACGCGAATTGCTGCGGCAGGCAATGCGGCTGCATGTATCCAACGCGACTGCTGCCCTGTCGGTATGCGACGAGAAACCGCTGGACCAGACCGTGCTCGATTTCGCCATCGGCTACCTCGAACATCGCAACAAGCCCAACGTCCGTCGCACCGCGCAGTTGATCGGCGCCAGTGTCCACGAGTTCCGTGATGAAGCACGCTTCATGTACCAGGGAAGCACGGAGGCCCTCCGCAACCACGTGGCTGAATGGATGCAAACCGAGATGCAGCGCGGGCGGCTGAAGCATGACGACCCGCAGTTCATGGCCGAGCTGCTGATCAGCATGATTGCAGGCCAGGATTTTGAACGACAGCGCTTTCACACCCCCTACCGCGATGATCCACAGCAGCGTCGCCGCTGGGCCGAATTTGCCACCGACGGTTTTCTACGTGCCTTTGCCTGCACCTACCACGCCGCCGCAGCTCCAAATAAAAACAACACCCGGAGTTTCTCCTGATGACCGCCCCACTCCGCCTCCTCGCTCTCACCTGTGCAGCGACACTGAGCCTTGCCGCCTGTAAGAAACCGCAGGAGCAAGCCGCCCCTCCTCCGCAGGAAGTCGGTGTGGTAGATGCCAAACCGCAGACCCTGCCCCTGCAGCGCGAGCTGGTCGGCCGCCTGTCGCCGTACCGCTCCGCCGACGTCCGCGCCCGTGTCGCCGGTGTGCTGCAGAAGCGCGTCTATGAAGAAGGCAGCACGGTCAAGGAAGGCCAGGTACTGTTCCTGATCGACCCGGCACCCTTGCAGGCCGCGCTGGCCTCCGCCGAGGGTGCACTGGCCTCGGCCCGCGCCACTTACGCCAACGCCCGCGCAACCGCCAACCGCGCCCGCTCGCTGGCACCGCAGAGTTATGTGTCCAAGTCCGACCTGGACAGTGCCGAGGCCGCCGAGCGCTCCTCCGCCGCCGCCGTACAGCAGGCCGAAGCAGCGGTCACCACCGCCCGCATCAACCTTGGCTATGCCCGCGTCACCGCTCCCATCGCCGGCCAGGCCGGCAAGCAGCAGGTCACCGAAGGCGCGCTGGTCGGCCAGGGTGATGTGACCCTGCTGACCACCGTGGACCAGATCGACCCGCTGTACGTGAACTTCTCGATGACCGCCGACGAACTGAGCCTGCTGCGTGCGGCCCAGGACAAGGGCGCGGTGGCACTGGCCGGCGACGGCAAGACCACAGTGCAGGTCAACCTGCCCGATGGCAGCGCCTATGCGCACGAAGGCACCCTGGATTTCTCCTCGACCACGGTTGATCCGGCCACCGGCACCGTGTCGCTGCGTGCGCAGTTGCCCAACCCGGACCACATCCTGTTGCCGGGCTCGTTCGTCAGCTTCAAGGCCAACCTGGGCGAGCGCAACAATGCCTTCCTGGTGCCGCAGCAGGCCGTGCAGCGTGACACCCAGGGTGGCTATGTGCTGATCGTCGGCAAGGACGGCAAGGTCGCACGCAAGAACGTCACCCTGGACAACCAGCAGGGCGGCAACTGGCTGGTCTCTTCGGGACTGGCCGCCGGCGACCAGATCATTGTTTCGGGCATACAAAAGGTCAAGGAAGGCGCACCGGCCACGACCAAACCCTGGCAGCCCGACGCCGCCAAGCCTGCCGCGGCAGCGCCGGCGGCAGCACCGGCAAAGAAGGAATAACGGGAAGCCGTCATGCCTAAATTTTTCATCGAGCATCCCGTCTTCGCCTGGGTGGTGGCGATCCTGATCTCGCTTGGCGGCGTGATCTCGATCCTCAACCTGGGTATCGAGTCCTACCCCAGCGTGGCGCCACCGCAGGTGACCGTCACCGCCAACTACCCGGGCGCCAGTGCGTCCACCGCGGAAAAATCCGTCACCCAGGTGATCGAGCAGCAGCTGACCGGCATCGACAACCTGATGTATTTCAGCTCGTCGTCGTCTTCCACCGGTCGCGTCACCATCACGCTGACCTTCGATAGCGGCACCGATGCCGATATCGCCCAGGTGCAGGTGCAGAACAAGGTGTCGCTGGCGACCCCGCGCCTGCCCTCGGAAGTGACCAAGCAGGGTGTGGTCGTGGCCAAGGCCAATGCCGGCTTCCTGATGGCCATCGGCGTGCGTTCGGATGACGGTACGGTTGACCGCGATGCGCTGAACGACATCGTCGGTGCACGCGTGCTGGAACAGGTTTCGCGTGTTCCCGGCGTCGGCAGCACCCAGCAGTTCGGCTCCGAATACGCCATGCGCGTATGGCTGAACCCTGAAAAGCTGCAGGGTTACCATCTGTCGGCAACGGACGTGTACAACGCCATCGGCACCCAGAACCTGCAGTTCGCTGCCGGCTCAGTGGGCGGCGACCCGGCCCCCAACGGCCAGGCCTTCACCGCCACCGTGGCAGCCGAAGGCAGCTACAGCTCGCCGGAAGAGTTCGAGAACACCATCCTGCGGGCCAACAATGACGGCAGCGTGGTCAAGCTCAAGGACGTGGCCAAGGTCTCCTTCGGTGCGTCCAACTACGGCTTCGACACCAAGTACAACGGCAAGCCGGTGGCGGTGTTCGCCATCCAGCTGCTGCCCGGTGCCAACGCACTGGACGTGTCCGAGGCCGTGCGCGCGAAGATGGACGAACTGGCCCCGAGCTTCCCGCCTGGCGTCAGCTGGTTCACTCCCTACGACAGCACAACCTTCGTCACCATCTCGATCGAGGAAGTGGTCCACACCCTGGTCGAAGCCATCATCCTGGTGTTCCTGGTGATGCTGGTGTTCCTGCAGAACTTCCGCGCCACCATCATCCCCACCCTGGTCATCCCGGTGGCCCTGCTCGGCACCTTCATGGGCATGCTGGCGATCGGCTTCACCATCAACCAGCTGACCCTGTTCGCGATGGTGCTGGCCATCGGCATCGTGGTCGATGACGCCATCGTCGTCATCGAGAACGTCGAACGCATCATGACCGAGGAAAAGCTCGACCCGAAGCCGGCGACGCAGAAAGCCATGGGCCAGATCACCGGCGCCGTGGTGGCGATCACCGTGGTGCTGGCGGCAGTGTTCATTCCGTCCGCCCTGCAGCCGGGTGCCTCGGGTGAGATCTACAAGCAGTTCGCCTTGACCATCGCCATGGCGATGGCGTTCTCGGCCCTGCTGGCATTGACCTTCACCCCGGCGCTGTGTGCGGCCTTCCTCAAGCCCACCCACAACGACAACCCGAACTGGGTCTACCGCACCTTCAACAAGTACTACGGCAAGCTGGAAAAGAGCTATGTCGGCACCGTCGGCGGCGTCATCAAGCACTCCCCGCGCTGGCTGATGGTGTTCGCCCTGCTGCTGGTGTTGTGTGGCTTCCTGTTCACCCGTCTGCCGGGTAGCTTCCTGCCGGAAGAAGACCAGGGCTATGCACTGGCCATCGTGCAGCTGCCACCGGGCGCTACCAAGACCCGTACCAGCGCCGTGTTCGACCAGTTGCTGGGCACCTTGCAGGACGAAGAAGCGTTTGAAGGGCTGATGCAGATCACCGGTTTCAGCTTCATCGGCGCCGGCGAGAACGTGGGTATGGCCTTCGTCCGCCTCAAGGACTGGGACGAGCGCAAGGAGACCGCGCCCGAGTTCATCCAGAAGATGAACAAGAAGGCCTACGGCATCAAGGATGCACAGATCTTCTTCGTCAACCTGCCTACCGTGCAGGGCCTGGGCCAGTTCGGCGGCTTCGACATGTGGCTGCAGGACCGCGCCGGTGCGGGCCAGGATGCCTTGATGGATGCGCGCAACACCTTGTTGGGTGCAGCCAGCCAGGACAAATCGCTGGTGGGCGTACGCCCGAACACGCTGGAAAATGCACCGCAGCTGCAGTTGAAGGTTGACCGCGTGCAGGCCCAGGCCATGGGCGTGTCGGTCAATGATGTCTACACCGCCATCCAGATGATGCTGGCGCCGGTGTACGTCAACGACTTCTTCTATGGCGGCCGCATCAAGCGCGTCAACATGCAGGCCGACGCCGCTTACCGCACCGGCCCGGAATCGCTGAACAGCTATTTCGTGCCCAGCTCGCTGAGCAAGGACGCCACCGGCCAGCCGGCGATGATCCCGCTCAGCGCGGTGGTCAAGTCGGAGTGGATCTACGCCCCACCGGCATTGAACCGCTACAACGGCTATTCCGCGGTCAACATCGTCGGCGCCCCGGCCCCGGGCGGCAGCTCCGGCCAGGCCATGAACACGATGGAACGGCTGGTGCATGACGACCTGCCGGTAGGCTTCGGCTTCGACTGGTCGGGCATGTCCTACCAGGAAATCCTCGCCGGCAACGCCGCCACCTTGCTGATGGTGCTGTCGATCGTGGTGGTGTTCCTGTGCCTGGCGGCACTGTACGAAAGCTGGTCGATCCCGGTGGCGGTGCTGCTGGTGGTGCCGGTCGGCATCCTTGGCGCGGTGGTGTTCTCGCTGCTGCGCGGCCTGCCGAACGATCTGTACTTCAAGATCGGCATGGTGACAGTGATCGGCCTGGCGGCGAAGAACGCGATCCTGATCGTGGAGTTCGCGGTGGAACAGCGTGCGGCCGGCAAGACCCTGCGCGAGGCCACCATCGAAGCGGCGCACCTGCGTTTCCGCCCGATCCTGATGACCTCGTTCGCCTTCATCCTGGGCGTGCTGCCGATGGCCATCTCCACCGGTGCCGGCGCCAACGCCCGCCACTCGCTCGGTACCGGTGTGATCGGCGGCATGTTGTTCGCCACGGTGATCGGCGTGCTGTTGATTCCGTTGTTCTTCGTCACCGTACGCCGCGTGCTGGGTGACAAATTGGACGAACAGTCCAAGGAATTCATCGAACAACACAAGGTGCATGCGATCCAGAAGGACCGCTGATACGAAAAGCCCCGGCAATGCCGGGGCTTTTTTTTGGCTTTATGTAGTGCCGAGCCATGCTCGGCAATGGGCATTACCGGTAAAGCTCCTGCCGAGCATGGCTCGGCACTACATGAGGGGATCTGCCGAGCATGGCTCGGCACTACATGAGGGGATCTGCCGAGCATGGCTCGGCACTACATGAGGGCCTTGCCCGGCAATACAGTGCGCTTAGCGCACGCCCGTCTCGTTGCGTGCAATCACCAGGCGCTGGATCTCCGAGGTGCCTTCATAGATCTCGGTGATCTTTGCATCGCGGAAATAGCGCTCCAGCGGCATCTCCTTGGAATAGCCCATGCCGCCGTGGATCTGCACTGCCTGGTGGGCAATCCACATCGCCGCTTCCGAGGCGGTCAACTTGGCCACCGCAGCCTCAGTGGAGAACCGCTTGCCCTGGGCCTTGGTCCAGGCCGCACGCAGGGTCAACAACAGGGCGGCGTCCAGCTTGCACTTCATGTCGGCGATCTTGGCCTGGATCATCTGGAAGCTGCCGATCGGCGCACCAAACGACTTGCGCTCACGCACGTATTCCAGCGATGCCTCATAGGCCGCCCGGGCAATACCCACCGCCTGCGAGGCGATACCGATGCGGCCCGAATCCAGCAGGCTCATCGCGATCTTGAAGCCCTCGCCCTCGTTGCCGATCACGTCCTCGGCCGCCACCACATAGTCCTGGAACTCGATCTCGCAGGTAGCCGACGCGCGCACGCCCAGCTTGGGCTCGGTCTTGCCGCGGCCGAAGCCCGGCTTCTGCGTGTCGATCATGAAGGCGGTGATGCCGCGCGAGCCCTTTTCCGGCTCGGTCATCGCGAACAGCACGATGTAACGCGCCACCGGGCCGGAGGTGATCCAGCTCTTCTGGCCATTGATCAGGAACGAACCATCGGCCTGCTTGACCGCGCGGCAGCGCATGGCGGTGGCATCGGAGCCGGACTGCGACTCGGTCAGCGCGAACGCACCGATCTCGCGGCCTTCGGCAATCGCGCGCACATAGGTCTGCTTCTGCGCCTCGGTGCCGTAACCGAGCACCGCATTGCAGAACAGCGAGTTGTTGACCGACATGATGGTGGCGTGCGCCGCGTCGGCCGCCGATACCTCGATGATGGCCAGCACGCTGGAGACCGGGTCCATGCCCGAGCCGCCGTACTCCACCGGCACTTCGATGCCCATCAGGCCGTTTTCGCCCAGCAGCCGGATGTTCTCCAAGGGGTACTCGCCGGTGGCATCGAAATGCTCGGCGCTGGGTGCGATCTTCTCTTTGGCGATACGGCGCGCGACGTCCTGCAGCATCAGCTGCTCGTCGGAATAACTGAAATCCACAACACCCCTCCCAGGGCCTGATCAAGTTGCGATTGTAACCATCGCAACCGCATTCAGCCTATGCATCGCCTTGACCGAAACCGGCAACAAAGCGAAAATATCTCTATATCGCGATAGGTAGATATTTATGGATCTGGAAGACTGGTCAACCCGTCTGAAAGTGTTCGCCGATGCAACGCGTGTGCGCTTGCTGACCCTGCTGGAACAGGAAGAACTGACCGTGGCCGAGCTGTCGGCCATCACCACGCTGGCACAGCCGCGTGTCTCCACCCACCTGGCAAGGCTCAAGGAAGCCGGCCTGGTCCGCGATCGTCGCGCCGGCGTCTCAGCGTATTACCGTTTCGACGAGGCGGCATTGGACTCTGCACAGCGTGCATTGTGGCATGCGCTGAGCAGCGGCAGCGACGATCCGCTGCTGCGCCAGGACGCCGAGCGCGTGCCGGCGGTGCTGGCCATGCGTGCCGCCGACCAGAACTGGGCAGACAGCGTCGCCGGTGACATGGAGCGCCATTACTCGCCGGGCCGCACCTGGGAAGCGATGGCGCGCAGCGCCCTGCCGCTGCTGGAAACCGGCGACGTGCTGGACATCGCCTCCGGCGACGGCGTACTGGCCGAGCTGCTGGCCCCGCATGCACAGCGCTATGTCTGCATCGACACCAGCGCCCGCGTGGTGGCCGCCGCCAGCGAGCGCCTGCGCAAACTGCCCAATGTGGAAGTGCTGGAAGGCGACATGCACAAGCTGCCGTTCGCCGATGGCAGCTTCGACCTGGTGGTACTGATGCACGCCCTCACCTACTCCAGCCAGCCGGCCAAGGCCGTGGCCGAGTGTGCACGCGTGCTGCGCCCGCAGGGCCGGCTGATGCTGTGCAGCCTGGCTCGCCATGAACACAAGGTCGCGGTCGAGGCCTATGGCCACGTCAACCTGGGTTTCACCGGCAAGGAGCTGCGCAAGTTCGTGGAGAAGGCCGGCCTGGAAGTCTCCAGTCTGGAGACCGTCACCCGCGAAAAGCGCCCGCCGCACTTCGAAGTGATCTCCCTGATCGCCCACCAACCCTGATCCACCTCTTCGGCCCGCCCTATGCAAGCCCTCCCCTGGCTACACCCTGATCGCGTCGGCAAGCTGCATGACGCCCTGGCCCAGCGCATCCTCATCATCGATGGCGCGATGGGCACCATGATCCAGCGCCATCGTCTGGAAGAAGGCGACTATCGGGGCGAGCGCTTCGTCGACGGGTTCGACAGCCAGCACGTGCATGGGCCGTCCTGCGGGCATGACCTGAAGGGCAACAACGATCTGTTGCTGCTGACCCGTCCCGACGTCATCGCCGGCATCCACACCGCCTACCTGCAGGCCGGTGCCGACCTGGTCGAAACCAATACCTTCAACGCCACCTCGGTCAGCCAGGCCGACTATCACCTGGAACACCTGGTCTACGAGTTGAACAAGGCCGGCGCCCAGGTCGCGCGCCAGTGCTGTGACGCGGTGGAGGCGACCACGCCGGACAAACCGCGCTTCGTCATCGGCGTGCTCGGCCCGACCAGCCGCACCGCATCGATCAGCCCGGACGTGAACGACCCCGGCTTCCGCAACACCAGCTTCGACGCGCTGCGCGCCACCTACCGCGAGGCTATTGAAGGCCTGATCGACGGTGGCGCCGACACCTTGATGGTGGAAACCATCTTCGACACGCTCAATGCCAAGGCCGCGCTGTTCGCCATCGAGGAAGTCTTCGATGCACGCGGCGGGCGCCTGCCGATCATGATCTCCGGCACCATCACCGATGCCTCCGGCCGCACCCTGTCCGGGCAGACCGCCGAAGCCTTCTATGCCTCGGTCTCGCACAGCCAGCCGCTGTCGATCGGCTTCAACTGCGCGCTGGGCGCCATCGACATGCGGCCGCACGTGGAAACCCTGTCACAGGTCTCCACCGGCTACGTCAGCGCCCACCCCAATGCTGGCCTGCCCAACGCCTTTGGCGAGTACGACGAGACGCCCGAGGAAATGGCAGCCACGCTGAAGGAGTTCGCCCAATCCGGGCTGTTGAACCTGGTGGGCGGTTGCTGCGGCACTTCGCCCGATCACATCCGTGCCATTGCCGAAGCCGTTGCGGGCTTGCCGCCGCGTGCGTTGCCACTGGCTGCAGACAAGGCCGCATGAGGATTCAGCGATGAAGAAGATCCTGCTGGTCGGTGCCAGTGGCATCCTGGGCTCGGCGGTTGCACAGCATCTGCGGCAACAGCATCAGGTCATCACCGCCTCGCGCTCGGACCCGCTGCACAGCGTCGATCTGGGCAGCGATGACAGCGTGATTGCGCTGCTGCAGGCAGTCGGCGCAATCGACGCCATCGTCGCCACTACCGGCAGCGTCCACTTCGGGCCACTGCCGGAAATGAGCACGGCACAGTTCGCACAAGGGTTGCACGACAAGCTGCTGGGCCAGGTGCGTCTGGCCTTGCTCGGCCAGCACCATCTGCGTGACGGCGGCAGCATCACCTTGACCACCGGCATCCTCACCGAACAACCGATCGCCCAGGGCGCCAACGCCACCAGCGTCAATGCCGCCATCGAAGGTTTCGTCCGCGCCGCCGCCCTCGAACTGCCGCGCGGCCTGCGCATCAACGCGGTAAGCCCCAGCGTGCTGAGCGAAGCGCTGGATGCCTACGGCGACTTCTTCCCCGGCTTTGAACCGGTTTCCGCCGCCCGTGCAGCACTGGCCTACCAGCGCAGCATCGATGGCATCGCCAATGGACAGGTTTTCAAGGTCTGGTAATGAGCAACGACACCGCAACCCACTACACCCGCCTGTCCGGCCTGGAACCGCTGGTCATCACCCCCGACCTGTTGTTCATCAACGTCGGCGAGCGCACCAACGTCACCGGTAGCGCGCAGTTCCGCAAGCTGATCAAGGAAGAGCGCTACGAAGAAGCCGTGGACGTCGCCCGCCAGCAGGTGGCCAGTGGCGCGCAGATCCTCGACGTCAACATGGATGAAGGCCTGATCGATTCGGAGAAAGCGATGACCCGCTTCCTCAACCTGATCATGTCCGAGCCCGACATCGCGCGCATCCCGGTGATGGTCGACTCGTCCAAGTGGAGCGTGATCGAAGCCGGCCTGAAGTGCCTGCAGGGCAAGAGCGTGGTCAACTCGATCTCGCTGAAGGAAGGCGAAGCGGCCTTCATCGAACACGCCCGGCTGGTGCGCCGCTACGGCGCCGCCGCGGTGGTGATGGCCTTCGACGAAGTGGGCCAGGCCGATACCTGCGAACGCAAGGTGGAAATCTGCACCCGCGCCTACCGCATCCTCACCGAAGACGTGGGCTTCCCGCCGGAAGACATCATCTTCGACCCCAACATCTTTGCCGTGGCCACCGGCATCGAGGAACACGACAACTACGCGGTGGACTTCATCGAGGCCACCCGCATCATCAAGCGCACCCTGCCGCACTGCCATGTGTCCGGCGGCGTGTCGAACGTGTCGTTCTCGTTCCGTGGCAACGAGACCGTGCGCCAGGCCATCCATTCGGTGTTCCTGTACCACGCCATCAAGGCCGGCATGGACATGGGCATCGTCAACGCTGGTGCGATGCCGATCTACGACCAGCTCGACCCGGAACTGCGCGAGCGCGTGGAGGACGTGATCCTCAACCGTCGCGCCGATGGCACCGAGCGCCTGCTGGAGATCGCCGAACGCTACAAGGGCAAGAAGGGCGAGAAGAAGGTCGAGGACCTGGCCTGGCGCGAACGCCCGGTGCGCGACCGTCTGGCCCATGCACTGGTGCAGGGCCTGGATGCCTGGGTAGAGGAAGACACCGAGGAAGCCCGGCAGCAGGCGGCGCGTCCGCTGGACGTGATCGAAGGCGCCCTGATGGACGGCATGAACGTGGTCGGCGACCTGTTTGGCGCCGGCAAGATGTTCCTGCCGCAGGTGGTGAAATCCGCGCGCGTGATGAAGAAGGCCGTGGCCTACCTGCTGCCCTTCATTGAGGAGGAGAAAGCGCGCACCGGTGATGTCGGCAAGTCCAACGGCAAGATCATCATGGCCACGGTCAAGGGTGACGTGCATGACATCGGCAAGAACATCGTCGGCGTGGTGCTTGCCTGCAATAATTTCGAAGTGGTCGACCTTGGCGTGATGGTGCCGGCGCAGAAGATCCTGGATGCCGCGCGCGCCGAGAACGCCGACATCATCGGCCTGTCCGGGCTGATCACGCCGTCGCTGGAAGAAATGAGCCACGTCGCCAGGGAAATGCAGCGGCAGGGCTTCGAGATGCCGCTGATGATCGGCGGTGCCACCACGTCGCGCGCACACACCGCCCTGAAGATCGATCCGTTCTACAGCGCCCCCACGGTGTGGGTGAAGGATGCCTCGCGTGCGGTAGGTGTTGCGCAGTCGCTGATCTCGCGCGAGTTGCGCGACAGCTTTGTCGCCGCCAACGACGCCGACTACGCGGATATCCGCCAGCGCCACCGCAACCGTGGCGACGCCAAGCGACTGGTATCGCTGGAGCACGCACGCGGCCAGCGCTTTACCTGCGACTGGAGCCAGTACACCCCGCCCACCCCGAACCAGCCGGGCGTGCATGTCTTTGACAACTATCCGTTGGAAGACCTGCTGCCTGTGATCGACTGGACGCCGTTCTTCCAGGCCTGGGAACTGGCGGGCAAATACCCGGCCATCCTGACTGACGAGATCGTGGGTCCGCAGGCCAGTGATCTGTTCGCCGATGCGCAGGCGATGTTGAAGCGGATCGTGGATGAGAAGTGGCTGACGGCGCGGGCCGTATTTGGGATCTGGCCGGCGAATAGTGATGGCGACGATGTACTGGTATCCCTTCTCCCACCGGGAGAAGGTGCCCGAAGGGCGGATGAGGGCGCGGCATGCCAACCATCTCTCAACCCTCGTACCCTCACCCCAACCCCCGCTCCGCGCCCCGACCCTTGCGCTGGCGCAAGGGCGTTCGAGGAGCAACGAACCAATCGTTCGCCAGCTGCTCCTCTCACCCCGGAGGGAGAGGGGCTTGAGCAAGAAACCCTCCACTTCCTCCGCCAACAAGTCGACAAACCTGCCGAGCGGCCGGACTTCTGCCTGGCTGACTTCATCGCGCCGGCAGACAGCGGCAAGCAGGATTGGATCGGCGCCTTCGCCGTCACCGCCGGCATCGGCATCGATGAACACGTTGCCCGCTTCGAAGCCGACCACGATGACTACAACGCCATCCTGCTCAAAGCCCTTGCCGACCGCTTGGCAGAAGCCATGGCCGAGCGCCTGCATCAGCGTGTGCGCACTGAGTTCTGGGGCTACGCCAAGGACGAGCAGCTCGACAACGAGGCACTGATCGCCGAGAAGTACAGCGGCATTCGCCCTGCCCCGGGTTATCCGGCCTGCCCCGAGCACAGTGAAAAGCAGACCATCTTCCAGCTGCTGGACGCAGAAGGCATCGGCATGTCGCTGACCGAAAGCTTCGCCATGCTGCCGACCGCAGCGGTGTCTGGCTACTACTTCAGCCACCCGCAAAGCCAGTACTTCGTGGTCGGCCGGGTGTCCCGCGAACAGGTCACCGACTACGCCAAGCGCAAGGGCGTGGAGCGAGTACAGGTGGAACGCTGGTTGGCCTCCAACCTGGATTACGATCCGGAATGATCCGCAGCAGCTGGCGGCGACAAGCTCGCCGCCAGCAACTATCCTGCCCACAGCCCTCCAAGCCCAGACCCCATGCAAAGCCGCAACGCAGAACTGATCCGCAAGCACGCCGGACCCGGTCGCATCGGTCTTTGTGGCACCGATGATTGGGTCGGCAAGGCGATCCGCAAGGCACAGGCACCGCTTACCAATGATGGGCATCGCAGTCTGTGGTCGCACGCGTTCCTGTTCAGCGAGCAACGCCTGGACGGTCACTGGTGGGTATTGGAATCGGATCTGGACCTGCGCAATCGTCAGCTGCGGCTAGGCGCGCAGGAGAACCGCGCTGATCGCTACTTCGATGATGAGGCCTTCCCCAACCTGGCCATCCTCGATTTCGGCCTGGATGCGGCACAAACCCACAAGGTGCAGATAGCCGCGCTGGACCTGCTGTCCGGCCTGTCCAGCTATTCGCTCAGCGAACTGGTCGGCACCTTGTTTGCCATGCACAGCACCCGCCTGCGTCGGCGCAGCAACCTGCTGTCCAAGGAAGGCGCGCTGTACTGCTCGGCGATGGTGCAGCACTGCTATGCCGCTGCCGGTATCGACCTGATGCCCGGCGTGCACGGCAAGAACGTCGCGCCGCAGGACATCTACGACTCGGCCCTGCCGCACGGCACCCACTCACTGATCCGCGATCTGGGCATTTCCAGCCTGCGCCGCTTCACCCACAGCGCCAAGGAACTACTGGATACGCCGGTCGAAGATCTGTTCTGAGGCGACGCACTCAGCCCGGTGCGCCGTCCTGCGCCAGCATCTCAATCAGCAAGGCCGCCAATGCCTTGGCCTCCGGATCGGCGGAGGGCCGGTGCAACAACGCAAGCTCGATGCCGTCAATCGTCGGCAAGCCGCTGTCGGCGCCCAGCACCACATGGCCACTGCTGACCGCGCGCGCAGGCAGCAGGCTGATGCCCAACCCATCACAGACCGCGGACTGGATACCGCCGAGGCTGGAGCTGGTGAAACTGATCCGCCAGCGTCGGCCCAGGCCTTCGATCGCGTCGATCATGTCTTCCCGATACATGCCTCGCGGCGGGAATGCCACCAATGGCACCGGCTCAAGCGCATAAGCTGGACTCGAAGCACTGTCCACCCAGCACATCGGCTCAGGCCAGCAGGCCACCGCCTCGCGACTGCCCCGCCGCTGCTTGACCAGGATCAGGTCGAGCTCGCCGCGCTCGTAGCCTTCGGCCAACGCCCGGCTCAGGCCGCTGCTGACCTCCAGCTTGACCCGCGGATGCAGCCGGCTGAACTCGGCCAGCACCCGCGTAGTGCGGCCGGCGGCGAAGTCCTCGGGCACCCCCAGCCGGATCACCGCGGCGGCACCGCTGCCGGACAACACCTCGCCCAGTTGTTCGTTCAAGGACAGCATGCGGCGCGCATAGCCCAGCACGGTCTCACCAATATCGGTCGGCCGCACATCACGCACCCCGCGATCCAGCAGGCGGTGCCCGGCCAGTTCTTCCAGCCGCCGCAGCTTCTGGCTGATGGTGGACTGGGTGGAATGCAGGCGCGCCGCTGCTGCGGTGAAACTGCCGCAATCGGCCACCATCACCAGCGCCCGCAACAGGTCCAGATCGAAATAGGCCCTATTTGTTTTTGGAATGGAATCGACCATTACATTTAATTTTACGATAGCTCTATCCACTTGTAGCATCGCCTGCAGGCTCGGGCAAACACAGCAGCCACGCCGCAGCACATGAACTGGAACAAAGGCAGGCAATGATCGTGAACAACTGGATGGCTGCTCCGGCCTTGGCCGCAACCCTGCTCACTTCCTGCGGCGCCAGCAGTGGCGCGGCCGCAGCGGAACAGCTGCAGCAGGCAGCGGAGAAAGGAGACAGCCGCCGCGTCGAGGCCCTGCTGGGCCAGGGTGCCGACATCGACAACCGCGATGCCGCTGGACGCACCCCTTTGCTGATCGCCGTTCGTGCGAAACAGATCGAAGCCGCCCGGACGCTGATCGACGCAGGCGCCGACGTCAACGCCAAGGACCGGATGCAGGACAGCCCCTATCTCTATGCCGGCGCCAGCGGGCAGAACGACATCCTGCGCATGACCCTGGCCCACGGCGCCGACCTGCGCAGCACCAACCGCTACGGCGGTACCGCCCTGATACCGGCCGCCGAGCGCGGCCACGTCGCCACGGTGCAGTTGCTGATCGAGGCCGGTGTTGACGTCGACCACATCAACAACCTCGGTTGGACCGCCTTGCTGGAGACCGTCATCCTCGGTGATGGCAGTTCGCGCTATGTCGACATCACCCGTTTGCTGATGGCCGCCGGCGCCGACGTCAACCTCGCCGACGCAGAGGGCGTCACCCCGCTGGCGCACGCCCGGCAGCGGGGCCAACACGTGATCGAGGACCTGCTGCGCAAGGCCGGCGCCCACTGAACCCCACCCTGTCATCGCCCCACACGGCAATCGCTTACCACTGGAACCTCCTGATGAAGAACACCCTCGGCCTGCTGCTGACGACACTGGCAGCCAGCATCTCCCCCGCCATCGCCGCGCCCTCCCAGGCCGATGTCGTGATCCGCCACGCGACCGTGATCGATGTCGAGCATGGCCGCGCCGTGCCCGCGCAGACGGTGGCGATCCGCGACGGCAGCATCGTTGCAGTAACCGACGACGCCGGTGCAGGCGCGCAATGGCAGGCCAGCACCACCATCGACGGACGCGGCCGCTACCTGATTCCCGGGCTGTGGGACATGCACGTGCACTTCGGTGGCGGCCCTGCGCTGATCGAGGAGAACAAGGCCCTGCTGCCGCTGTATGTGGCCCATGGCATCACCACCGTGCGCGATGCCTCCGGCGATCTCGCCGAACAGGTGCTGTCCTGGCGCGGGCAGATTGCCAGCGGCCAACTGTTCGGGCCGCAGCTGTTCACCTCCGGCGCCAAGATCGAAGGCCTGGCACCGGTCTGGAAGGGCACGCTTGAAGCCGGTGACAAGGCCGGCGTGGACGCCGCCCTGGACCGCGAGCAACGCGACCAGGTCGACTTCGTGAAGATCACCGACAGCACCCTGAAGCCGGAGCTGTTCCTGTACGCGGTCAGCCAGGCCAAGGCACGCGGCCTGCGCAGCTCGGGCCATGTGCCGATGGCGCTGACCGTGGGCCAGGCCATCGAGGCCGGCATGAGCTCGATCGAGCACCTGGACTACGCCTTCAAGGCCGGGGTCAAAGACGAGGCTGCGATCGCCGCCGATTTCGCCGCCGGCCGCATCGACCGCGCCGAAGCCAACCGCAGGCTGCATGCCGGCTTCGACCGCGCCACGGCGATGGCCGCCTACCGCCGCTTTGCCGAACTCGGCGTCGCGGTAACTCCTACGCTGGACGGCGGCCGCATCATCGACTTCCTCGACGTCGAACCGCGTGACAACGACCCCTACCTCGCTTACATCGGCCCAGGGCTGCGCGATACCTATAAGTGGCGCGTCGAACGTGCTGCCAAGGCCACGCCCGCGCAGATCGAAGCACGTCACGCCCACTACGCCCAGGTGGCCGCCGTACTGCCGATGCTGCAGGAAGCCGGCGTGCGCATCATGGCCGGCACCGATGCAGGCTTTCTGAACTCCTACAACTTCCCCGGCATTGGCCTGCACAACGAACTGGCACTGTATGTGCGCGAAGGGCTGACGCCGCTGCAGGTGCTGCAATCGGCTACCCGCGCCGGCCCAGCATGGTTCGGCAAGCTGGATCGCTACGGTGCTGTCGCCGAAGGCAAGGCTGCGGACCTGGTTTTGCTGGACCGCAACCCGCTGCAGGACATCAGCGCCACCCGCACGATCAACACCGTGGTGATGCGCGGCAAGGTCTATGACCGCGCCGCACTGGACGCGATGCTGGCCCGGACCAAGGCGCAGGTCGCCGAATGGAATGCCAAGGCCAAGCCCTGATCTGCGCACACCGGCATAGACCGGCAAAGCTGATCAAACAGCTCGGTAGCCCGGCTGTTTGTAGGAGCGGCGTAAGCCGCGAAGCAAATGAGTTGTCAGCTGGCATGTATCTCGAGAACTGCAGCAGCGCCAACTTCGCGGCTGACGCTGCTCCTACAAACGAATACCCAACCTGTCTCCCGGATGCGCTGCGCCAACCCGGGCTACCTGCAGGACGCACAGACCTGCATCCTTTTTGTGGGAGCGGCGTAAGCCGCGAGGCAAGCGCATTGTCAGCCAGCACAGACCTCAAACACTCCAACAACACCAGCTTCGCAGCTTACGCCGCTCCTACAATCCAAAGCCCGCAAAAGGCACAATAGGCGGCAGCGGCACACACCGCTCCCCCCTTTGTCTGCCCAGCGCGTCCCGCGCACCTCCATGACGTCCGTTGCCCTGCCAGCGCAGACCGTGCCGACCGCGCGCCTGTCGAGCTTCTACTTCTTCTACTACGCTGCGCTGGGCGCCTTCACGCCGTACTGGAGCCTGTACCTGCAATCGCGCAAGATGAGCGTCACCGCCATCAGCGTGATGATGAGCCTGTGGTACGCCACACGCGTGGTCGCCCCCAGCACCTGGACCTCGCTGGCGGCGGTGTCGCCGCATCCGATCCGCTGGCTGCGAATCGGATGCGTGCTCACCATCGCCTGCTTCGCCGGCTTCCTGGTGCCCGCACCGCCGTGGACGCTGTACGCGGTGATGATCGCGTTCTGTTTCTTCTACAACGCGGTGATGCCGCAGTTCGAATCGATCACACTCACCCACCTGGGCGCGGACAGCCATCGCTACGGCATGATCCGGGTATGGGGTTCGCTGGGCTTCATCATCGTGGTCACCCTGTTCGGCTGGCTGATCGAAAAGCATGGCGCAGGCCGCTTGCCATGGCTGATGCTGCCGCTGTTCGTGCTGATGACCGGCTCGGCCTTCCTCAACCGCTATGCGCGCAATATAGGCGCACGCAGCCAGCACGACGCTGGCTTCTGGAGCATCGTGCGGCAGAAGCCAGTGATGGCCTTCTTCATCGCCGCCTTCCTCGAGCAGCTGTCGTTCGGGCCGTATTACACGTTCTTCTCGCTGTACATGGACCAGCACGGCTACAGCACCTCACTGCTGGGTCTGATGTGGACCGTCGGGGTGGTGTTCGAAGTTGCCGTGTTCTTCCTGATCGCCCGCTTTTTCCGTCGTTGGGATGCCAGCTGGCTGCTGATCATCTCCATGGCCAGCGCTGTACTGCGCTGGTGGGCCACCGCGCTGTGGCCGGAGAACCTGCCGGTGATGCTGGTCGCGCAGACCACCCATTGCCTGGGCTTCGCCGCGTTCTTCGCCTCGGCCATGCAGTTGCTGGCCCGCTATTTCCCGGGCAACCTCAACGGCCACGGCCAGGGCCTGTTCTACGGCTTCTCTTCCGGGCTCGGCGGTGTGCTTGGCGCGCTGATCGCCGGCCAGCTGTGGCGTTTCGGTGATGGCAAGGTCGCCTTCATTGCGGGCGGCTGTTTCGCCCTGCTCGGCACCCTGATCGCCTGGTACTGGCTGCCGCCTTCGCGGCAGGCACGGCGCATGCGCAACTGAACACAGCTGCCCTCGCGGAGTCCTGCTATAACAGCGCAGCACTCACGACACAGGGGGAGTTGTCATGAATCTGCACTATCTGCGATCCATCCCGTTGGCCACCGCCTTGCTTGCCGCACCGGTCATGGCCCACGCCGAGGCAGACCAGACGATCCCCGGGTTCGTCGCCTCTTGCTTCCAGTACCTGGACAAACCCACGGAATTGACCGCCAGGCTGGACAGCGTAGCCCAGCGCCTGGAAGGCAGGTCTGCAGAGAACTTCCTCAAGGGCCGCAAAGGTCGGGCCTGGCTGTTGACGAACGAGGACAAGCTGTACGGCTTTGCCCTCTTCGACCAAGGCATCTGCACGATGACGGCCATCAGTGGCGACCCCGCGACCATCGCCACCGATTTCATTGATTTCGGCAAGATGGCCGAAGAGAGATACAAGGTCGAGTGGGAGCCCGTCACCGGGGAATCCGGCTGGGACGAACACGCCTATACCCTGTTCGACCCCGAGAACCCCACCGACATCTACCTGCATATGGCGCTGAACAACGCAGCCCACGCACATATCCGCGCCATCGTCAGTGTCGGCCGGATTCCAGACA
Organism: Stenotrophomonas sp. STEN031; assembly: GCF_056759975.1. Classification (NCBI taxonomy): domain Bacteria; kingdom Pseudomonadati; phylum Pseudomonadota; class Gammaproteobacteria; order Lysobacterales; family Lysobacteraceae; genus Stenotrophomonas; species Stenotrophomonas sp. STEN031. The sequence continues at coordinate 37,746 of NZ_JBRREA010000012.1, read as the reverse complement.
ACGAACCCTGATCGGCCCCAAAAACAAAAAGACAGGCCAGAAGCCTGTCTCTTCGTTCCCGCTGGATGATCCCAGGCCCTACCAGACCAGATCGTCCGGCACCTGGTACTGCGGATCGGCGTAGGGATCAGCATCTGCAGGAGCATTCGGGTCGACCTTCAGCGCCACCGCCTGGGCAAAAATCGCCTCGGCCTGCGCCAACAGCTCGGCCGTGACCAGCAGGTAGCGACCGTTCTGCTGCAGCACGCCGAGCTCGCCGGCGTTGAGCGCCTTGAGCTGTTCGGCGTTGACGTAGATACGCTTGATCTTGCCGCCGTACGGGAAGTGACGTGCGATGTCGGCGTTCGGGTCGTTCAGGCCCTTGTCCTTGATCAGCTCATCCAGCTTGGCCCGGGCCTCGCGTCGCAGACGCGCCTCTTCCTGCTTGGCCTGTTCGGCCTGGATGCGTTCGTCCTTCTCCTTCTGCGCACGGATCGCGTAAGCCTTGGCCAGGTCGATATCTTCCTGCGAGCGCGGCTTGCGCGGCCCCTGCTGCGACCTGCCCTGCCCGGGCTTGCCCGGATGCGCAGGCTTGCCGTGCTGGCTCGGCTTGCCCGCATGCGCAGGCTTGTTGCCCGCCTGCGGCCTGCCCTGCGCCGGTTTGCCCTGCGAGCGGCCGTCACGGCGCGCTTCCGGCTTGCGTTCCGGCTTGGGAGCTGGCTTGAAACCCAGCCCGAGCAGCTGGTCGCGAATATTGTCACTCATAGGAAATATCAGTAGTGCGGGGGCGGTGGTTCGTCGGCAGCATCGGCGTACAACGCCGTGCGCACCTTGCCCAGGTCATCAAGTAGGTGGCGCAGCAGATCGGCGTTGCGGGTGCCCTGCATACGGGCATCGGCCAACGCTTCACTCATCTCCGCCAGGGCGTGCTCCTGGAAGGAGACGCGCATCTCCAGCTCAACCAGGCGTGCTTCCAGCGCTTGTTCGCGCTGTTCGGAAGTTGATTCATGCATGTACGGAACGTCCTCGACCAATACCGTAATACGCCAGGCCGGCGGCTTCTATTTCAACCGGGTCGTAGAGGTTACGGCCATCAAATACCACCGCATCACCGAGTGCTTCGCGCATACGCGCGAAGTCGGGGCTGCGGAACTGCTTCCACTCGGTGACCACCACCAGCGCATCGGCATCATGCAATGCTGCAAAGGCTGAATCACAGAACACCAGGTCGTCCCGCTCGCCGAAGATGCGGCGCGCCTCGGCCATGGCTTCCGGATCGAACACCTGCACCCTGGCGCCGGCTTCCCACAACTGCGCCAATACGCGGCGGCTCGGGGCCTCGCGCATATCGTCGGTATTGGGTTTGAAGGCCAGCCCCCAGACAGCGAAGGTCTTGCCGCGCACCCCCTCGTCCTCGCCGCGGTCATAGTGGCGCTGGATCAGCTCGAAAAGATGGCCCTTCTGCGCCGCATTCACGGCTTCCACCGCGTTGAGCAACTGTGGTTGATGACCATGCTGGGCGGCGGTGCGCGCCAAGGCTTGAACGTCCTTCGGGAAACAGGAGCCGCCATAGCCGGCGCCTGGATAGATGAAGTGCCAGCCGATGCGTGGATCAGAGCCTATGCCCTGCCGTACCTGTTCGATGTCGGCGCCTACGCGCTCGGCGATATTGGCAATTTCATTCATGAAACTGATCTTGGTCGCCAGCATCGCATTGGCGGCGTACTTGGTCAGCTCGGCCGAACGCACGTCCATTTCCACGACGCGGTCGCGGTTGCGGTTGAATGGCGCATACAGGCGCCGCAGTACCGTCACCGCATGCGCGCTGCTGGCACCGATGACGATGCGATCCGGGCGCATGCAGTCCGCGACCGCATCGCCTTCCTTCAGGAATTCGGGATTGGAGACCACATCGAAAGCGATCTCCAGGCCACGTGCCGCCAGCTCTTCAGCGATGGCGGCACGAACCTTGTCCGCGGTGCCAACCGGCACCGTCGACTTGTTGACCACCACCGTCGGCCGCGCCAGATGGCGGCCGATGGTGCGAGCAACCGCCAACACGTACTGCAGGTCGGCGCTGCCGTCTTCATCGGGCGGTGTACCTACCGCGATGAAAACCACTTCGCCATGATCGATGGCCTGCGCCGCGTCGGTGGTGAAAGCCAAGCGCCCGGAAGCGTGGTTGGCTTTCACCATCGGCTCAAGGCCAGGCTCGTAGATCGGGATGATCCCGCGCCCCAAGCCTTCGACCTTGGCCTGGTCGATATCGACGCAGACCACATCGTGTCCTACTTCCGCCAGGCAGGTTCCGGTAACGAGACCCACATAGCCGGTGCCGAAAATAGCTACACGCATGGTTGCGCCTACTCCGTGATCAGCCTTACGGCATGATGCCCAGCAATTCGACGTCGAAGCTCAGCGTCGCGTTCGGGCCGATCGGGCCACCCTGGGTGCCGGCTTCGCCGTAGGCCAGTTCGCCCGGAATCCAGAAGCGGTACTTGGAGCCTACCGGCATCAGTGCCACGCCTTCGGTCCAGCCCTTGATGACCTGGTCCAGGCCGAAATCGACCGGCTGGCCGCGCTGGTAGCTGCTGTCGAACACTTCGCCGTTGAGCAGCTTGCCTTCGTAGTTCACACGCACGCGGCTGCTGGCCATCGGGCGCTCGCCGCTGCCGGCGCGCAGCACCTGGTACTGCAGGCCCGAAGCGGTGGTCACCACGCCCGGCTGGGTCTTGTTCTTGGCGAGGAAGGCATTGCCCTCTTCACGGTTGGTCTGCGCTGCCTTGCCGGCCTCGGCCTTCATTTCAGCTTCCTTGGTGGCGCTGAATGCCTGCAGCACGCCCTGTGCCTGCTCGTGGGTCATCAACGGCGTGCCCTTGGCGAACACGGTGCTGACAGCCTGGAACACCGAATCCAGATCGATGTCCTTCTGGATGCGTGCCAGCGACGGACCCACGGCGAAGCTGCCCAGCATCAGGCCGACCTTTTCGCGGTCCACCGACGGCGGCTGGCTGCCCGGCGCCATGCCCGGAACCTGCTGACCCGAACGCACCATCATCAAGGTACGCAGTGCCTGATCGGTCTTCTGAGCTTCTTCCTGCGACAGCAGCGGCTGGCCGCCAGCAAACGCGTTCTCCACGCCACGGCGCAGGGCAGCCACATCCACTTCCGAGGCAATCGGCTCAAACGAGCTGGCCACGTCGATACCGATGGCATAGCCAATCTTTTCACGATCCGAGGTCAAAACAGACTTCTCCTTGGTCGCCGCCGCAGCGGCAGGTTGTTGCGAAAAAACGACCCCGGGGGCCGCCATCGCCAAAATCAGAAGCGACGCAACCGCGCCACGCTTTCCCATCTTCATTCGCTGCATTCCTGGAAGTGAACAAACGCCACCGGCGGCGCGAGGGGCGACATTGTCGCATGCACGCCGCAGATGTCGAGGCGCATCAGCGCTGTGGTGCTGGTGCGGCCAGCGCGCGGTCGATCGCCGCCCGCAGTTCGGGATCATCCGGCTTCACCCGGCTCGGGAACTGTGCCAGCACCTGACCATCGCGGGATATCAGATATTTATGAAAGTTCCATGCTGGCGCCACGCCGCTGATGCGGGTCAGGTCCTGGTAGAGCGGCGTCGTCTCCGGTCCGATTACATGGACCTTCTGGAACATCGGGAATTTCACCCCGTAAGTAAGCGTGCAGAACTCCTGGATCTGCGCCTCACTGCCTGGCTCCTGGCCTTTGAAATCGTTGGACGGAAAGCCCAATACGGCAAAACCACGTGGCGACAGTTCCTGCTGCAATGCCTCCAGCCCCTCGTATTGCGGGGTAAACCCGCACTTGGAAGCGGTGTTGACCACCAGCAATACCTTGCCGCCATACGCGCGATTCAGGTTGATCTCGTCTTTTCCAGCCAACGAACGGTAATTGCGATCCAGCAACGGCCCCGCCAGCGCTTCCAACGCAGCACCGGAACCCGCAATAAAGGCAATTGAAATCAATAAATTACGAATCTTCATCGGAGTCTCCTCGACGCCACGAGCAGGGTTGGAATGGCATAGGCCATCAGTTGGGTCAGAACCAGTTGCATGTCGGCGTGTCGGTGTTATAGTTGCATACAACACCAGCCACCCTACACAGGGCCTCCATGAACACCAAGCACGGCAGACACGCTCTCCACGCACTGATGGTCACAGGCACCTTGCTGTTGCTGGGCTGCTCCAGTTCCCTCGGCAACGGCCTGGCCGATGCCAGGGATTATGCAGCCCAGGTGGGTGGTGATGGGCAGGATGCCGACGAAAGCCCCAAAACGAAACGACCGGCCCGGCGTATGCGGACCAGCCTTTCGATGCCTTATTTTTCTTTCGCACAGCTGAATTCGCGGAGCTGACCCATGAGCGATATCCAGTGGAGCGATGGCGCTCCCATTTACCGCCAGCTGAAGGATCGCGTCATCGCGATGATGCTGGACGGAATCCTGAAGCCGGGCGACGCCCTGCCATCGGTGCGCCAGGTGGCGGCCGAGTACCAATTGAACCCGATCACCGTCTCACGCGCCTACCAGGAGTTGGCCGACGAGAACCTGGTCGAGAAGCGCCGTGGCCTCGGCATGTTCATGACCGAAGAAGCCGCCCAGAAGCTGCGCGGCAACGAGCGCGACCGTTTTCTCAATGACGAATGGCCGGCCGTGCTGGAGCGCATCCAGCGCCTGGGCCTGACCATGAAAGATTTGCTGCCACCGGGGACCACTCTATGAACGCCGCCGTCGAAGCCGTCGTTTCCGCCAAGGGCCTGCGCAAGGCTTACAAGCAGAAGCCAGCGCTGGACAACACAAGTTTCACCATCGAACCGGGTCGCATCGTCGGCCTGATCGGCCCCAACGGTGCCGGCAAGACCACGGCGCTCAAGGCCCTGCTCGGCCTGACCTCGTTCGAAGGCGACCTGCAGGTACTGGGCATGGATCCGCGCAGCCAGCGCGACGAGCTGATGAATGATGTCTGCTTCATTGCCGACGTCGCGGTGCTGCCGCGCTGGCTGCGGGTCAGGGAAGCCATCGACTTCGTCGCCGGCGTGCACCCGCGCTTTGACCGCGCCCGCTGCGAGCGTTTCCTGGCCAATACCAAGCTCAACCCCAAGCAGCGCGTGCGCGAGATGTCCAAGGGCATGGTGGTGCAGCTGCACCTGGCCCTGGTGATGGCCATCGACGCCAGGATCCTGGTGCTGGACGAGCCCACCCTCGGCCTGGACATCATGTACCGCAAGGAGTTCTACCAGCGCCTGCTGGAGGATTACTTCGACGAACAGAAGACCATCATCATCACCACCCACCAGGTGGAAGAGATCGAGCACATCCTGACCGATGTGCTGTTCATCCGTGATGGCTCGATCGTGCTGTCCTCGGACATGGAAGCCCTGGCCGAGCGTTACACCGAGCTGCTGGCCTCGGCTGACACGCTGCAGGCAGCGCGCGCCCTGGCGCCGATCGAAGAACGTTCCCTGCCATTCGGCAAGACCGTGCTGCTGTTTGATGGCGCCAACCGCAACCAACTCGCCGCCATGGGCGAAATCCGCACCCCCGGCCTGGCCGACCTGTTCGTGGCCACCATGAAGGGAACCTACGCATGAACGCCGTTCACAACATCACCCCGCTCGGCAAGTTCAAGTGGCTGCTCAAGCGTGAATACTGGGAAAACCGGGGCGGTTTCGTCTGGGCCCAGGTCATCACCGGCGGCATCGCCATCCTGTTCGCCAGTATCGGCGCGCTGATCGGTGTGTTCGCCGCCCGCAGTTCCGACGGCATCAACCACACCGGCGATGCCAGCGAATACCTCAAGGTCATGGGCGCCTTCGGCGATGGCCTGCTGTTGGCTGGCATCTTCCTGGCATCACTGATCCTGGCCTTCGTGGTGTTCTTCTACGCGCTGGGCAGCCTTTACGACGACCGCCGCGACCGCAGCGTGCTGTTCTGGAAATCGCTGCCGGTGTCCGACACCCAGACCGTCCTGTCCAAAGCGGCCTGGGCCCTGGTATTGGCACCGTTGATCGCGATGGCCATTGGCCTGGCGGTTGGCCTGGTGCTGTGGGTGGTGGCAATGCTGGGCGCCGCGGGCGCCGGCGCCACCAGTCCCTGGGCCATTGCTACCCACTCGCACCCGTTCCGGATCCTTGCGCTGGTCCTGGGCACCCTGCCGATCAGCCTGCTGTGGGCACTGCCAACCGTGGGCTGGCTGATGTTCTGCTCGGCACTGGTGCGTAGCAAGCCGTTCCTGTGGGCGGTGTTGCTGCCGCTGCTGGCCTGCACCATGCTCAGCATCCTCGGCGCCATGCCAGGCGTGAAGCTGCCACTGGGCTGGATCTGGTACACCGTTGCCTATCGTGGACTGCTGAGCGTATTCCCGTCTTCGTGGCTGCCGCGCGGCCTGACCGACACCAACCTCGGTGACAACGACGTGCAGACGCCAGCCGATCTGGTGCAATGGCTGCTGCAGCACCACAGCCTTGGCAAGGTAGTCTCCAACCCGGATATCTGGATTGGCGCGATTGTTGGCATCGCTCTCATCGTCGCCGCCATCTATCTGCGCCGCCGTCGCGACGACATCTGACTTTTGATCGGGAGAATGTACATGCACAAGACGTTTGTACTGGCCGCACTGCTGGCGGCCCCGGGCGCCGCCTTCGCCAGCCAGCCCTGCGCTTTTACCGCACCGCAATCGCTGAACCTGGACCTGGGCGGCAGCAAGACCGTGGTGTTCGAAGTCAACAGCCATGACCTGCGCCTGCAGGCCAGCCCCGGCGCGAAAGCCGCCCTCGGCGGGCGCGCCTGTGCCTCCAGCCAGGCGCTGCTGGAGCAGTTGTCGCTGAGCCAACGCAAGGTCGGCGACAAGCTGGTGGTGACGCTGGAGCGCAAGAGCCAAGGGCTGAACATCAACCTGGGCAACACCTATGCCTATCTGGACCTGACCGGCAGCCTGCCTGACGACATCCTGGTCCAGCTGAAGGTCGGCTCCGGCGATGCCTCGCTGGCCGGCGCGCAAAGCATGAGTGCCGACGTGGGTTCCGGCGATGTCAGTGCACGTGACATCCGGGGCCTGGCCACGGCCGCGGTCGGCTCAGGTGACGTCGAGTTCCACAACATCGGCGCGCTGTACCTGCTGTCGGTCGGATCGGGCGATGCAAAGATCAACGGCGTGCGCGGCGATGCCCGGGTTGGCAGCGTGGGCTCGGGCGACCTTGAACTGCAGGGCGTGCAGGGTGCGGTGCGCATTGAGAGCATTGGCTCCGGCGATGTCGACGTCCGTGACAGCCGCGGCGCGGTGAGCCTGGGTTCGCTGGGCTCTGGCGACCTGGATGTACGCGGCGCCGCCAGCCTCAAGGTGGACCGGCTCGGCAGCGGCTCGGTGAATCATTCCGGCATCAGCGGCGCCGTCGATCTGCCCAAGAAACGCTAATTCCTTCCAATCGCAACGGAACGCACACCATGAAGATCCTCAACGCATCCCTGCTCGCCCTGGCGCTGGCACTCCCGCTGGCCGCCTGCGGCGAGAAGCCGGCCGCCAATGCACCGGCGACCGACACCACCGTTGGCGCCAAGGTCCGCGAAGCCACTGACAAGGCCCGCAAGGAAATGGCCGAAGGCAATATCAGCATCGGCTCCGATGGCGCCAAGGTCGAGCTCACCCCAACCGGCGACCTGCTGATCAACGGCGCATCCATCCCGCTCAATGACAGCCAACGCGCCATCACCCTGCGCTATCGCACACAGATGATCGGCATTGCCGAAGCCGGCATCGACATCGGCGTGCAAGGTGCCAACCTGGGTGCGAAGGCCGCGGGCGAGGCGATCAAGGGCATCTTCTCTGGCAACTCCGAGCAGATCGAAGCACGCATCAATGCCGAAGCGGACAAGATCAAGGCCAGTGCCGCCAAGCTGTGCGACCAGTTGCCGGCGCTTATGGCCACCCAGCAGCAACTGGCTGCGGCGGTGCCCGAGTTCAAGCCGTACGCGAAGATGGACCAGGGCGATATCGACGACTGCCGCGATGGCAATGTCCAGATCCCCTGATCTGCGTTCCTGACCGGTGTCTGGTGGGGGCGGTAGAATGGCCGCCCCCGCCGTTGTTGTGCCGACGCCATGAAAAAACTGTTGTTGCTGATCCTCGTTGCCTTCGCCACCCTGGCGACGGGCTGTGATCGTGAGAAGTACGCCGAGCACCGCAGCGAGCGCAGCAAACCCAAGACCGAGGTAACGCTGGAGCGCATCGCGATCCGTCGCGCACCCTACCCGAATCTGGACATCCTGCCCGACGGCCGCCTGCGCGTGGATGACATCGTCATCCCCTTGAATGCCGAGCAGCAGGCCATGCTGCAGACCAGCTTCGTCAAGCTGCAGATCATGCGCCAGAACACCCTGGTGGACGCCGATCCGTCGCTGGCACAGCAGCGCACGCTACCGCTGCAGATCCCCGAAGGCCAATCGCCATTCCCACCGGACCTGGCCAAGCACATTCCCGAGTTCGAGAAGTACGACGAAGCGCTGGCCAACCTGCGCGCCATACGCTGAGCCCCAGCCGCACCCCAGGCAACTCGACTAACGCCATGTAGTGCCGAGCCATGCTCGGCAGAGGCGTTACCAACGAAGCCTGCAGAAGCGGCATGCGCCGCGAAACTGCCACCACCCGAAAGGCTCAAAAGCCAAGCCCTCCCCAGCCCTCCCCTTCGCTGCGCGAAAGGGAGGGGGTAAAGCTGGGCAATGCCGACCATGTGCCGGCACTGCGTTCCTCAATGATCGTGGATACCGCCCAGCGTCAACGCCGCCGGGTCCAGCAGCCGCTTCAGCTCGGCCTCGGACAAGCCGCTGTCTTCCAGCGCCACGTCCAGCACCGGCCGCTGCTCCTTGTAGGCACGCTTGGCAATCGCCGCCGCCTTCTCGTAACCGATGATCGGGTTCAGGGCCGTCACCAGGATGGGGTTGCGCGCCAGCGCCTCCCGCACCCGCTCCTGCTTGACCACCAGGCCGGCGAACACCTTGTCGGCCAGCAGGTTCATCACATTGGACAGCAACTGGATCGAATCCAGCAGGTTGGCGGCAATCAGCGGCAGCGCCACGTTCAACTGGAAGTTGCCGGTCTGCCCGGCCACGGTGATCGCCGTGTGGTGGCCGATGACCTGCGCGGCCACCATCACGGTGGCTTCCGGAATCACCGGATTGACCTTGCCCGGCATGATCGAGCTGCCCGGCTGCAGCGCCGGCAGCTCCAGCTCGCCCAGACCGGCCAGCGGCCCGGAATTCATCCAGCGCAGGTCATTGGCGATCTTGATCAGGGCCACCGCCAGCGCATTGAGCTGACCTGACAGCTCCACCGCATCGTCCTGCGCGCCCAGGCCTTCGAACTTGTTGGCTGCACTTTCAAACTTGACCCCGGTACTGGCCGACAGCGCCCGCGCGACCTTGCCGCCAAAGCGTGGGTCGGCATTGATGCCGGTGCCGATAGCGGTGCCACCCAGCGGCAGCCGGCGCAGGCGCTTCAAGGCGTCCTCGATGCGCCCTTCGGCCGAGGCCAGCTGGGCCGACCAGGCGCCGAACTCCTGGGCAAAGGTCAGCGGCATGGCATCCATCAGGTGGGTGCGGCCGGTCTTGACGATCTTGCCCAGGCCGCGCGCCCGCTTGTCGATGGTCTTGCGCAGGTGCTTGAGCGCCGGCAGCAGCGATTCCATCGTTTCCAGCTGGGCCGAGACGCGGATGGCAGTAGGAATCACGTCATTGGAGCTCTGCCCCAGATTGACGTGGTCGTTGGGGTGCACCACCGTCTTGCCGGCCTTGCCACTGTGGTTGGCCAGGGTGGCGATGACCTCGTTGGCATTCATGTTGGATGAGGTGCCCGAACCGGTCTGGTACACGTCGATCGGGAAATGCTGGTCATGGGCGCCGATCGCCACCTCGGTGGCCGCGGACTGGATCGCCTTGCCCACGCCCTTCGGCAGCAGGCCCAGGCCGGTGTTGACCTCGGCAGCGGCGCCCTTGATCAAGCCAAGCGCGCGGATGAAGGCGCGCGGCATGCGCTGCCCGGATACCGGGAAGTTCTGCACCGCGCGCTGGGTCTGCGCGCCCCACAGGGCCTCGGCGGGCACCTGCAGTTCGCCCATGCTGTCGTGTTCGGTCCGGAAACCTGCTTTGGAAACCTTGCTCATCATCAACTCCGCACAATCTCATTGTTGGGGAAGGGAAAGCTGCGGCTGGCGGTGGGCAGATTTCCCGGGCTGGCGGCTACGCCCACCATACCCGCCTGCCCGGGCAAACACATCCGCGGCCGATGGGACAGAACGGCCCGGCAACGGCGATGGCCCGGGCAGCGTAGAATATGCGCCCCCGCCACTGCCCAACTGCACGCCGCCATGACGGATACGTCCCGCCAAGAAGCCGCCCTGCTCGCCCTGTCCCCGCTTGATGGCCGTTATGCCGGCAAGGTCGACGCACTGCGCCCGATCTTTTCCGAGTACGGCCTGATCAAGGCCCGCGTCAAGGTCGAGATCGAATGGCTGCTGGCGTTGGGCGCCGAGCCGGGCATCGCCGAGCTGGCTGACTTCTCGGCCAGCGGCAAGGCCAAGCTGCGTGCACTGGCCGACGGTTTCTCGGTCGACAACGCCGCCCGCGTGAAGGAAATCGAGCGCACCACCAACCACGACGTCAAGGCCGTGGAGTACTTCATCAAGGAACAGCTCAAGGACGATGCCGAGCTGGCCCCGGCGCTGGAGTTCGTGCATTTCGCCTGCACCAGCGAGGACATCAACAACCTGTCCTATGGCCTGATGCTGGCCGAAGCCCGCGAAAAGGTGGTCCTGCCGGCCTATGGCGGCATCGCCGCCGCGCTGCGTCAGCTGGCCCATGCCCAGGCCGCGCAGCCGATGCTGTCGCGCACCCACGGCCAGACCGCCTCGCCGACCACCCTTGGCAAGGAAATCGCCAACGTCGTGGCCCGTCTGGAGCGCCAGATCCGCCAGATCGGCGCGGTCGAGCTGACCGGCAAGATCAACGGCGCCGTTGGCAACTACAACGCCCATGTCGTGTCCTACCCGGACGTGGACTGGCCGGCCTTCGCCGAGCGTTTTGTCACCTCGCTGGGCCTTGTGTTCAACCCCTACACCACGCAGATCGAGCCGCACGACAACGTTGCCGAGATCGGCGACGCCGCGCGCCGCGCCAACACCATCCTGATCGACCTGGCCCGCGACATCTGGGGCTACATTTCGCTGGGCTACTTCAAGCAGAAGCTCAAGGAAGGCGAAGTCGGCTCCTCGACCATGCCGCACAAGGTCAACCCGATCGATTTCGAGAACGCCGAGGGCAATTTCGGCATCGCCAATGCGCTGTTCGAGCATTTCAGCGCCAAGCTGCCGATCAGCCGCTGGCAGCGTGACCTGACCGACTCCACCGTGCTGCGCGCCGTGGGCACCGCCTTCGGCCACACCCAGGTGGGCCTGGAGTCGCTGGCCAAGGGCCTGGGCAAGCTGACCGTCAACCCGGAGCGCCTGGACGCCGACCTGGATGCCGCTTGGGAAGTACTGGCCGAAGCCGTACAGACGGTGATGCGCCGCCACGGCCTGCCCAACCCCTATGAGCAGCTCAAGGCCCTGACCCGCGGCCACGGCATCACCGCCGATTCGATGCGCGAGTTCATCGAAACCCTGGAACTGCCGGCCGATGCCAAGCAGCGCCTGCGCGAGCTGACCCCGGGTGGCTATGCCGGCCTGGCTGCGGATCTGGCCAAGGCGATCTGAGCCGCAAACCTGCGGTAATGCGGGATCGGGCAGCGCCCTTCTTCGACCTGTGAGGCGAGAAGGGCCGTCTGCGAAACCGGACAAGGTCCAAAGCTGCCCTCATCCGCCTTCGTGGGGACAGGCTCTTCTCCCGTGAACGGGAGAAGGGAGAAGGCCGGCACTTCGGCAACGCCCCCGGCCACCGCGCCCCCGTAACTCCCACAACTACGGGACCGGAATGGAATCCAGGGCGGAGGCGACGACCCTCCATAGCGCTACTGGCCTGCGCTTGTTCATCAACGCCCCACCCACGTAATGAAACCTTCGCAGCCGCTCTGACAGCATCGGACTGACCCCTCAGCCCGGAAACCGCTGATGAAGCAGCCTGTGCTCTACACCATCCTTGCCAGCGTCCTCAGCCTGACCGCCTGCAACAAACCGGCGCCCGCACCGGCAATAGTCGCGCCGGCGGCCACCCCGGGCCCGGCAGCCAGCACCCTCACCGACCCAGGCGCGGGCGCACTGTGCGACGGCAAGAACCTGCGCATCAGCCACGACAACAGCAGCCAGGTCATCGACGGCGAATGTGGCGATGTCACCGTGACGGCCTCCAATGGCTCGCTGAATGTCAGCAAGGCCCGCTCCATCACCGTGGAAGGCCGCCAGTTCACCGTGCTCAACGAACAGGTCGACACCGTCCGCGTGGTCGGCAGCGACAACGTCCTCAACCTGACCAATGCCCGCCGCATCGACGTCAGCGGCAACAACAACATGATCCTGGTCAACGAGACCGCCGAGGTCAGCTTCAGCGGCACCGGCAATACCGTCAACGCCAGCAGCGAGCCCAGGATCGAGGACAGCGGCACCGGCAACCGGGTCATCTGACCACCCGCCCGGTAGTGCCGAGCCATGCTCGGCAGGGGCTTTCCCAGCAATAGCACCGGTGCCGCTGAAGCATTCCCGACAGTGCCCCTGCGGCGGGAGCCATCGGGCAGACCATTGCCGAGCATGGCTCGGCACTACCTGACGCCCTACCTATTTGATCCAGATCAGTCGCCCACGGTGCGTATTGCCGTCAACAAGGGGACAATAGCCGCCTGCGCGCATCGCGCGCCCCTGTTCGACCTCCGCTGCAAAGGATTTCCCCCATGGCTGCACGCAAGCAAAAGACCTATCCGATCGAAGTCCAGGCCAAGCCCGGGCTGCCGCTGGGCATGAACCCGGCCACCTTCCTGCGCGACTACTGGCAGAAGCGCCCGCTGCTGATCCGCGCTGCCTTCCCGGACTTTGAAACCCCGGTGATGCCCGAAGACCTGGCCGGCCTGGCCTGCGAGGAAGGCGCGCTGGCCCGTATCGTCAGCCATGACCGCGCCACCGACGGCTGGACCCTGCGCACCGGGCCGTTCCAGGAAGAAGATTTCCCCGGCATGCCCGACCACGACTGGACCCTGCTGGTGCAGGACGTGGACAAGTGGGACCCGGAAGTCCGTGCCCTGACCTCGCATTTCAACTTCCTGCCGCGCTGGCGTATGGACGATGTGATGATCAGCTTTGCCGCCACCGGCGGTTCGGTTGGCGCCCATGTCGACCAGTACGACGTGTTCCTGCTGCAGGCCCATGGCCAGCGCCGCTGGCAGATCGACGCCAGCGAGTCGACCAAGGGCAAGCGCCCGTCGCTGGAGTTCCGACCCGACGTCGAGCTGAAGCTGCTGAAGAAGTTCAAGGCCACCCACGACTGGGTGCTGGGCCCGGGCGACATGCTGTACCTGCCGCCGAACGTGCCGCACAACGGCGTTGCCGTGAACCCCTGCCTGACCTTCTCCTTCGGCATGCGTGCACCGTCCTCGGCTGAGCTGATCAGCGACTACCTGGACGATCTGGTCGCTGATGCCGACGAATCGATCCGCTTCCAGGACCCGGACCTGAAGCTGCCGGAAGACCCGAACGAAATCGACGCCGCCGCCATGAAGCGGGTGGTTGCCGCGCTCAATGCGTTGCGCATGAACGATCCGGACCGCCTCGGCAACTGGTTCGGTCGCTTCATCACCACTTACCGTGCCGCCGGCGACATCCTGCCTTCGCAGGCACCGCCGTCGCCGGAAGAGGTCCAGGCCGAGCTGGAAAACGGCGGCGTGCTCGAACGCCATCCCTGGGCCCGCCTGGCCTGGCGCCGCGCCACCCGCGGCGCCTCGCTGTATTGCTCGGGCTTGGCCTTCCAGCTGTCGATCAAGGACGCGCAGGCCCTGGCCGGCGCCGAGCAGATCGATATCGGCCTGTTCAACAAGCTCAGCAACAAGGGCCGTGACGCCTTGATGGAGCTGATCATCGGCGGCCACTACCAGTTGCTGGACGTGGACACCATCGCCGCCATGCTGGCCGAGCAGGACGCACTTGAAGTGCTGGAAGATGCCGAAGAAACAGACTTCGACGAGGACTTCGACGACGAAGACGACGCTCCGGAAGTCGAGATCGAGGTCATCGAGTACAGCGAAGCCGGTGACGGCGAGCCGTCCAGCGCCAGCATCGAGACCGTCATGGTCAACGAGGAAGGTGTCGAAGTCGTGGTGATCTGCGACGACGGCGAAGAAGAGGACGAAGACGACGCGGAAACCCCGTCGGCATGAGTCCAGCTGCGATCTTCCATGTAGAGATCGCCGACTACGCCGTGCAGCAGGCCCTGCTGCACGGCGTGCGTCATACCGTATTTGTCAGCGAGCAGAACGTCCCGGCCGAGCTGGAAATCGACGAACTGGACCCGCTCAGCGACCACGCCCTGGCATTGGACCAACACGGCCAGGCCATCGGCGCTGCTCGCCTGACCCCGGATCAGCGCATCGGCCGCATGGCGGTACTGGCCGCCTGGCGTGGCAAAGGCGTAGGCCAGTCCTTGCTGAATGCGCTACTGGGCGCCGCCCGCAAGCGCGGCTGGGGCGAAATAAGCCTGCACGCTCAACTGCACGCCCGCGACTTCTATGCCTGTAACGGGTTTCTGCCGGAAGGTGCTGAATTTGAAGAAGCCGGCATCGATCACCAGACCATGCGCCGGCGTCTGGACGGAGCAATGCGGGTGCAGGACCCGGATCAGGCCCGGGCGGCGGCAGCAGCGGTGATCCACGCTGCACGCCGTCATCTGTACCTGCAGCTGCGTGGCAATGACGCCCTGCTCGCCCAGCCCCTGGTACTGGACGCCCTGCGCCGGTTTGCCACCGCCCGTCACGATAAGCAGGTACACGTGCTGCTGCACGAAGCCGACCTGCCCGCCCTGTCTGCGGCCTTCATCGCACTGGTGCAGCGCCTGCCCAGTGTGTTCCATCTGCGTGAACCGGTAGACCCGGCGGATTGTCAGGTGGCCTCGGCGGCGATCAGCAACGATCAGGGCGACTGCTACTTTCGTCCAATAGGTGCCCGCGTCGAAGGCGAACTGGCGCTGGACAGCCCCGCCCGCGCCCAGCAGCAGGAGCTGCTGTTCAAGCGCATCTGGGAGCGTTCACGTGATTGCAACGGGCTTCGCGTACTAGGTGTCTGAGCATTGACCGGGGCAGGACAAGCCCCAGTCAGGTATTAATGCGCGGGACAGTGTAGGTGCCCCTTCCTGTCCAGTGAGGGGTATAATTTCGTGGTTAGAACACGCCCGCGCGGGACGCTAGAACAGGTCCGCCGGTTCCCAGAACTACCCCACAAGTGAATCCGACTCTCCATCGTGGACAATCTACTGAAGCAGTTTGCGCAATCATCGCAGCTCGCCGGCGGCAACGCCTCCTATGTCGAGGACCTGTACGAACAGTACCTCGTCTCCCCGGACAGTGTGGACCCCAAGTGGAAGTCCTACTTTGACGGCTTCAAAGGCCGCGAAGCTGGCGATGTGCCGCACTCTGCCGCCATCGCACACATCACCGAAGCCGCAAAGAATGCTGGCAAGGTCGGCGGCAACGCCGGTTCCGGCGACGAGCGCGAGCGCAATGTCGGCCGCCTGATCACCGCTTACCGCTCGCGCGGCCACCTCGGCGCAAATCTTGACCCGCTGGGCCTGACCCCGCCGGTCAATCCGCCGGACCTGGGCCTGCCCTTCCACCACCTCAGCGATGCCGACCTCAACGACGAGTTCAGCACCGGCGGTGTTGGCGGCCAGCCGCGGATGAAGCTGCGCGATCTGGTTGCACGCCTAAAGGCGACGTATACCGGCTCGATCGGCGCCGAATTCATGTATATCGCCGAAGTCGAGCAGCGCCAGTGGCTCTACCAGCGCCTCGAGGCTGCCGGTGGCAACTACAACCTGGATGCCGACACCAAGCGTCGCACGCTGGAGCGCTTGACCGCCGCCGAAGGCCTGGAGCGCTACCTGCACACCAAGTACGTCGGCCAGAAGCGCTTCTCGCTGGAAGGCGGCGACTCGCTGATCCCGATGATGGACACCATCATCCGTGACGCCGGCAAGGAAGGCGTCAAGGACGTGGTGATCGGCATGGCCCACCGCGGCCGCCTGAACGTGCTGGTCAACACCCTGGGCAAGAACCCGCGCAAGCTGTTCGACGAGTTCGAAGGCAAGTTCGAGCACGACGACCGCGCCGTTGCCGGTGACGTGAAGTACCACATGGGCTTCTCGGCCGACGTGGTCAGCGACGGCGGCCCGGTGCACCTGGCACTGGCCTTCAACCCGTCGCACCTGGAAATTGCCGACCCGGTGGTTGCCGGCTCGGTGCGCTCGCGCCAGGAACGCCGCAACGACACCGCACGCAAGCAGGTGATGCCGATCCTGATCCACGGCGACGCGGCATTTGCCGGCCAGGGCGTGGTCATGGAGCTGTTCCAGATGTCGCAGGCCCGCGGTTTCACCGTTGGCGGCACCGTGCACATCGTCATCAACAACCAGGTGGGCTTCACCACCTCCAACCGCGACGACTCGCGCTCGACCCTGTACTGCACCGACATCGCCAAGATGGTCGCCGCACCGGTCCTGCACGTGAACGGCGACGACCCGGAAGCGGTGGTGTTCGCGGCCAAGCTAGCCTATGACTTCCGCCAGCAGTTCCACAAGGACGTCGTGATCGACCTGGTCTGCTACCGCCGCTGGGGCCACAACGAGGCCGACGAGCCGGCGATCACCCAGCCGCTGATGTACCAGGTGATCCGCAAGCACAAGACCACCCGCGAGCTCTACGCAGAGCAGCTGGAAGCCGCAGGCGTGATCGCCGCCGGCGCCGGCAAGGAAATGGTCGACACCTACCGCAACAAGCTGGACTCCGGTGAAGTCACCACCGAGCTGGCCACGGTCGAAAAGACCCCGGCTACCAGCAAGATGTTCGTCAACTGGCCGAAGTACCTGTCCGGCAAGCTGTCCGACCCGGTCAGCACCAAGGTCGAGATGGGCAAGCTGACCCAGCTGGCCACCATGATCAGCACCATTCCGGAAGGCGTGGAAGTGCATTCGCGCGTTGCCAAGGTGTACGACGACCGTCGCAAGATGGCCGCCGGCGAAATCCTCGGCGACTGGGGCTTTGCCGAAAACCTGGCCTACGCAACGCTGCTGGACGAAGGCAACGGCCTGCGCCTGGTCGGCCAGGACGTGGGCCGCGGCACCTTCACCCACCGTCACGCGATCCTGCACGACCAGAAGACCGACAACTACTACCTGCCGCTGCGTCAGCTGGTCGAGTCGCCGGAACAGGCCACCATCATCGATTCGCTGCTCAGCGAAGAAGCCGTGATGGCGTTCGAGTACGGCTTCTCCACCACCGATCCCAACACCCTGTGCATCTGGGAAGGCCAGTTCGGCGACTTCGCCAACGGCGCCCAGGTGGTGATCGACCAGTTCATCGCCTCCGGTGAAGCCAAGTGGGGCCGTATCTCCGGCCTGACCCTGCTGCTGCCGCACGGCTACGAAGGCCAGGGCCCGGAACACAGCTCGGCGCGCCTTGAGCGCTTCCTGCAGCTGTGCGCACTGGAGAACATGCTGGTCTGCGTGCCGTCGACCCCGGCCCAGGCGTTCCACATGCTGCGTCGCCAGATGCGCATGGACACCCGCAAGCCGCTGATCGTCATGTCGCCCAAGTCGCTGCTGCGCCACAAGCTGGCCGTGTCCAGCCTGGACGAAATGGCCAATGGCGAGTTCCAGCACCTGATCGGCGATGCCACCGCGGACGCCAAGAAGGTCAAGCGCGTGGTGGTCTGCTCGGGCAAGGTCTACTACGACCTGCTGGAAGACATGACCAAGCGTGGCCAGGACGACGTGGCACTGGTGCGCGTCGAGCAACTCTACCCGTTCCCGCGCCCGGCGCTGGCCGCCGAGCTGAAGAAGTACGGCAAGGCCACCGACGTCGTGTGGTGCCAGGAAGAGCCGATGAACCAGGGTGCGTGGTACCAGATCAAGCACCACCTGCAGGCATGCGTGGCCGATGGCCAGTCCCTGCACTATGCCGGTCGCCCGCGTTCTCCGTCGCCTGCCGTTGGCCACATGTCCGATCACCTGCGCGAACTCGCACAGCTGCTCGCCGACGCGCTGGTCAACAAGATCGACGACAACTACGCCGAATAAGCCCCCTTTTCCACAAGAAAACGAAACCAGGAAATCAGCCAAATGGCCACCGAAGTCAAAGTACCGGTACTGCCCGAATCCGTCTCCGACGCCACCATCGCCACCTGGCACAAGAAGGCTGGCGAGGCCGTCAAGCGTGATGAGAACCTGCTCGACCTGGAAACCGACAAGGTCGTGTTGGAAGTACCGGCGCCGGTTGATGGCGTGCTGAAGGAAATCAAGTTCCAGGAAGGCGACACCGTCACCTCGAGCCAGATCCTGGCCATCATCGAGGAAGGCGCGGTTGCCGCTGCCGCTCCAGCTGCTGCTGCCGAAGCACCGAAGGCTGCTGCCCCGGCCGCCGCCGCTCCGGCTGCTGCCGCTGCTCCGGCCCCGGCTGCCAAGTCGGCTGCCGATGCCCTGCCCCCGGGCGCCCGCTTCTCGGCCATCACCGAAGGCGTGAACCCGGCTGACGTGTCCGGCACCGGCCGCCACGGCGCCGTGACCAAGGAAGACATCGTCAACTTCGCCCGCAACGGCGGCGTCGGCAAGGCCGGCGGTGCACGTCCGGAAGAACGCGTGCCGATGACCCGCATGCGCAAGCGCATCGCCGAGCGCCTGATGCAGTCGAAGAACTCGACCGCCATGCTGACCACCTTCAACGAAGTCAACCTGTCCAAGGTCTCGGCTGCGCGCAAGGAACTGCAGGAAGAGTTCGTCAAGGCCCACGGCATCAAGCTCGGCTTCATGAGCTTCTTCGTCAAGGCCGCTGCCAACGCACTGCAGCGCTTCCCGCTGGTCAATGCCTCGATCGATGGTGACGACATCATCTATCACGGCTACTCGGACATCTCGATCGCCGTGTCCACCGACAAGGGTCTGGTGACCCCCGTGCTGCGCAACGTCGAGCGCATGTCGTTCGCCGACATCGAGAAGGCCATTGCCGACTACGCCAAGAAGGCCCGTGACGGCAAGCTATCGCTGGAAGAACTGCAGGGCGGCACCTTCACCGTGACCAACGGCGGCACCTTCGGCTCGCTGATGTCGACCCCGATCGTCAACCCGCCGCAGAGCGCCATCCTGGGCATGCACGCCATCAAGGACCGTCCGATCGCCGAGAACGGCCAGGTCGTGATCGCACCGATGATGTACCTGGCCATGTCCTATGACCACCGCATCATCGACGGCAAGGATTCGGTGCAGTTCCTGGTGGACATCAAGAACCAGCTGGAAAACCCGGGCCGCATGCTGTTCGGTCTGTAACAGCTCTGAGCCCCTCTCCCGCCTGCGGGAGAGGGGTTGGGGTGAGGGCCTCGGCCCTCCCGCACCCTCATCCGGCGCTATGCGCCACCTTCTCCCGCAGGGAGAAGGGATTGGTACCAAGGAATCTCAAATGGCTGAACAATTCGACGTCGTCGTCATCGGTGCCGGCCCGGCCGGCTACCACGCCGCCATCCGCGCCGCGCAGCTGGGCCTGAAGACCGCCTGCATCGACGCAGCGCTGGGCAAGGACGGCAAGCCGGCCCTGGGCGGCACCTGCCTGCGCGTGGGCTGCATCCCGTCCAAGGCGCTGCTGGACTCCTCGCGCCAGTACTGGAACATGGGCCACATCTTCGATCAGCACGGCATCAGCTTCAACGACGCCAAGATCGACGTGAGCAAGATGGTCGGCCGCAAGGACGCCATCGTGAAGCAGTTCACCGGCGGCATCGCCCAGTTGTTCAAGGCCAACAAGGTTGCCACCTACTACGGCTTCGGCCAGCTGCAGGCCGGCAACGTGGTCAAGGTCAAGCAGCACGACGGTTCGGAAGTCGAGCTCAAGGGCACCAATGTCATCATCGCCGCCGGTTCGGATTCGATCGAACTGCCGTTCGCCAAGTTTGATGGCAAGCACATCGTCGACAACGTCGGCGCGCTGGACTTCACCGAAGTGCCCAAGCGCCTGGCCGTGATCGGCGCCGGCGTGATCGGCCTGGAACTGGGCAGCGTGTGGAAGCGCCTGGGTTCGGAAGTGGTCATCCTGGAAGCACTGCCGGAGTTCCTGGCTGCCGCCGATGCCGAAGTGGCCAAGGTTGCCGCCAAGGAATTCAAGAAGCAGGGCCTGGACATCCGCCTCAACGCCAAGGTCTCCAAGACCGAGATCAAGGGCGAGGAAGTCATCGTCAGCTACACCGACGCCGAGGGCGAAAAGACCCTGACCGTCGACAAGCTGCTGGTGGCCGTTGGCCGCCGCGCCGCCAGCAAGGGCCTGTTGGCCGAAGGCACCGGCGTGCAGCTCAACGAGCGTGGCCAGATCGTGGTCGACGACCATTGCCACACCGGCGTCGATGGCGTGTGGGCGGTCGGTGACTGCGTGCGCGGCCCGATGCTGGCCCACAAGGGCTTCGAGGAAGGCGTCGCCGTGGCCGAGCTGATCGCTGGCCTGCCGGGCCACGTCAACTTCGACACCATCCCGTGGGTCATCTACACCGAGCCGGAACTGGCATGGGTCGGCAAGACCGAAGCCCAGCTCAAGGCCGAAGGCATCCCGTACAAGGCCGGCAGCTTCCCGTTCGCCGCCAACGGCCGTGCCGTTGCCATGGTGGAGCCGGCTGGCTTCGTCAAGGTGCTGGCACACGCCGAAACCGACCGCGTGCTGGGCATGCACCTGGTCGGCGCCAATGTCTCCGAGCTGGTGCACGAAGGTGTGCTGACCATGGAGTTCAGCGGCTCGTCCGATGACCTGGCCCGCATCTGCCACGCCCACCCGTCGCTGTCCGAGGCAGTGCACGACGCGGCGATGGCAGTGACCAAGCGCGCCATCCACAAGGCCAACTAAGCTCCACGGCCTGTGACCTGAAGGCTCCGCCCCGGCGGAGCCTTCTTGCTTTTGTATTCCCCGGTCTGCCTGCGCATTCATCGGCAGCAGAACGACCACCTCTTCCCATCCATCAGGAACAACCCATGAAATCCATCTGCGTCTATTGCGGCTCCAACCCCGGTGCCAAGCCCGTCTATGTCGAACGCGCCACCGAACTGGGCAAGCGCATCGCCAACGAAGGCCTGCGCCTGGTCTATGGCGGCGGCCGCACCGGTCTGATGGGCGCGGTGGCTGATGGCGTGCTGGCGGCCGGCGGCGAAGTCACCGGCGTGATCCCGCAGCACCTGGTGGACATGGAAGTGGCGCACAAGGGCGTTACCTCACTGGAAATCGTCGGCTCCATGCATGAGCGCAAGTCGCGCATGTTCGACCTGTCCGATGCCTTCGTCGCCCTGCCCGGCGGCTTTGGCACCGCCGAGGAGATCTTCGAGATGCTGACTTGGCGCCAGCTCGGCATCGGCCACAAGCCCTGCGCCTTCCTCGACATCGACGGCTTCTACCAGCCGCTGATCGGCATGATCGACACCATGGTCAGCGAGCGCTTCCTGCACCCGGAGCAGCGCGAGGACCTGTGGTACGGCGAAGACCCGACGCAGATGCTGGAATGGATGCGCAACTACTCGCCGGCGCAGGCCGACAAGTGGTTCGACGAGAAGAAACGCAACGCGCTGCGTTGATGAACCGCCGAGCTTTTGAGGGAGCGGCGTAAGCCCCGAAGCTCGTAGACCATGCAGGTCGCATACATTCCGCGCTCAAGAGCAAACGCGCATCGTGCAATTGCAACTGATACGCACCGGATGGATTGGTGGCTTCGCGGCTTGCGTCGCTCCTACAACCCTGCAGCCTTCCTGCGCTGCAGGCTCTGCTCGCACGGCGCCGGGTAGCCCAACAAGTAGCCCTGGCCGAAGTTGCAACCGAGCTCCTTGAGCGTCTGCAACTGGCGTTCGTCCTCTATGCCCTCGCCTATCGTCTCGATGCCCAGCGTGCGTGCCAGCGACAGCACGCCCTGCACCAGGGCCAGCGTGCTGCTGCTTCCCTCATCGTGCAGGCCAGCGACAAAGCTACGGTCCACTTTCAATGCACTGATCGGGAACCGATGCAGATAGGACAGCGCCGAATAGCCGGTGCCGAAGTCATCCAGCTGCACCACAACACCGCGTTCGCGCAGCTGGTGCAGGGCACGCAAGGTACGTGGCTCGTCGTCCAGCAAGGCCATCTCGGTTATCTCCACGCGCAGCCGCGCAGGGTCCGCACCCGCCGCATCCAGCATTCCCAGCAGGCGTGGCGCGAACTCAACCGAACGGAAGTGACGAGGCGAGACATTCACCGAGATATAGCCGACAGACGACGCCGCCATGTCCTCCATCACCTGCTCATAGATCTGCCAGTCCACCTGTTCGATCAGGCCACTTTCCTCACCCAGTGACAGGAACTGGCCAGGCAGCAACACGCCGCGACGCTCATGCTGCCAACGCAGAAGCGCCTCATGGCCAACCACCCGTCCATCGAGCAGGCAGACGATGGGCTGGTAATAAGGCAGGAAATCACGCTTCTTGATCGCCCGGCGCAAGTCCGCTTCCAGTTCCAGGCTGCGCATGGCTTCGTCGTGCATCGCGCCGTCGAACATCACGCAGCGGTCCTGGCCCTTGAGCTTGGCGCGGTACATGGCCGCATCCGCATCACGCAGCAGATCCGCGCCAGAGGTGTAGCGCGCATCCCACACTGCGATACCAATGCTTCCCGACGGGAACAACTCGCGCCCGTCCACCCACATCGGTGCTTCCAGCGCCTTGAGCAGGCGTCGGCCCAGATCCATCGCCGCCGTCGAACCGCGGTCGGAGTGCACCAGCAACGCAAACTCATCGCCGCCCAGTCGCGCCACCACATCCTCGCCGCGGACCAGGCCAACCAGGCGCCGTGCCACTTCGACCAGCATCTGGTCGCCGGCTGCATGGCCGATACTGTCATTGACCCATTTGAAGCGATCCAGATCGAGGAACAGCAACGCGAAGTGCGGGGCAATACCGAGTTCCGCATTCTCGATGGCGCGCTCCAGGCGATCCTGCAGATGCAGCCGGTTTGGCAGGCCGGTCAGCACGTCGTGCATGGCCAGATGGGTCAGGCGCTGCTCGGCGCGCATGCGTTCGCCAATCTGCCCCAGCAATTTCTGGTTCACCTCGCCAAGCTCGCGGGTACGCTCGGTCACCCGCAGCTCAAGGTCGGCATGGGCCTGCACCAAGCGCTGCTGGTCACGCTGGCGGGCTAGGCTGTTGCCGATGGTACGGGCGACAAACACCAACAGGCGCTGGTCATCCGCGCTGAACACCACCTGCGGGTTGTAGCTCTGTACGGCGATGACCCCGACCACTTCCTCGTCACTGAACAGCGGTACGCCCAACCAGCATTGCGACTTGGCACCAAATTCCTTCAAGGTCCCCGCGGCAATCAACGTGTCGATGTCCGCCCGCGTCAACAACACCGGCTCGCGGCGCTGCAGCGCATACTCGGTCAAGCCGTCACTGAAGACGCGCGAAGCGCGCTCGCGGTTGAAGCGGTCAACCGAATAGACGAACTCGATGCCCGCAGCGTCCTCGGTCACCATTGCCACGTAGAAATTGCTGGCATCCAGCAGGCGGCCGATGATCTCGTGCACCTGCGTATAGAACTCGCCGGTAGTCTTGCCGCTCAGTGCCAGTTCGGAAATATTGAACAGCGCCGCCTGCAGCAACTCCGCGCGCCGCCGCTCGATGATCTCGCCTTGCAGGTGGTTGTTAATGCGTTCCAGATCCTGGGTACGCTGCCAGACGCGTTGTTCCAGCTGTGCATGCGCCTGATGGCGATCCATGGCGGTAAGGATGTGCTTGGCAACGAAGTTCAACAATGCGAGCTCTTCCTCGCCGTAGCACGCATTGGCGACGTAGCTTTGCACCACGATCGCCCCGCAAACGCGGTTGTCGCGCCACATCGGCACGCCCAACCAGTCGGTGCTCTCCACACCCTCCGACACCTCGCAGGGGTGTTCCAGGTATTTGGCCAGTTCACGCGAGGGTCCACTCAGCGCCCGCCCATTGCGCAGTACTGCGAAGGTCAGGCTGGCCGGCATTTCCTCATAGCGATAGCGGCGACCCGGCTCAGGCAGATAGCTGTCATGGGTGTCGACGAAGTACAGAAACTCCAGGCTCTGCTGCTCCTCATCGCACTCGACGATGTAGCAGTTCTCGGCGTACATCAGCGAACCGAGGATGCGATGGAAATGCGCCATCATCTCCGTCATGGCCAGGTCCGCACCTGCCAGGTCGGCGATCTCGAACAAGGCCTTCTGCAGCTGTTTGGAGCGCTGCAGTTCGTCTATCTGCCGGCGTTGGCGCATCAGCTCCATGGCTGATCCGATCATCATCCGCACCGCGCCCTGCCAGGCTCTGCGGTCCACCGCAGGCAGCGCCGGTCCGGCGTCGATCAGCAATACGCACTCGGCCCCATCGTCACCACGCCATTCCAGCGTTTGGCAGCCGGGAGGCAGGCCTGCAGCCTTTCCCATCAGCCGCCCGCGCGCCAGTTGGCGTAGGTCGACGGCAGATTCCGGGACGCTGCATCCACCCTCGCCCAGCACCCCGTCGCGCCACGCCAGCGCAACGGGGCTGGCGTGGTGCAACAAACCCTGCAATGTCGCCACCGCTTGGGTGACCGGCGAAAATGAATCGGCGCGCGGCGCTTCAATCCGCGCGTCAAGCTCGCTATACGACATGTATCCGTTCTCTCTGGGTCCCGGTGTGCCGGAACTCCCCCCTGATCCCGCAGCATACCTTTCACAGCGGTCAAGGGCAGTGCGTTCCAGAAAAAAGATTGGTTTTCACATAAATGAATATGCCTTGGCAGGGACTGCTGCGGAGCTAGGCAGAAACCCAACCAGCCACTACGCTTGCCGGGTGGATACCGCTGTCCAGACCCCTACCGATGAAGTGCTGATGTTGGCCTATGCCGACGGTGACAGCGATGCGTTCTCCGAGCTCTATGCCCGGCACCGCGCGCGGCTGTTCCACTATCTGCTCGGCCAGCTGCGTGACCGGCCGTTGGCCGAGGAGCTGTTCCAGGACGTCTGGCAGAAGATGATCAACGCCCGCGCCGGCTGGAAGCCCGATGCGGCCTTCGCCACCTGGCTGTTCCGGATCGCCCACAACCGCCTGAACGACCACTGGCGCGCCGCCCGTCATCGCCCTGCAGCACCCGAAGATGCCGACGAGCGCACCGCACGCCTGGCCGACAATTGCACTCCCGAGTTGCTGGCCGACGAACACGCCCAGCGCCTGCAGCTGCGCCAGGCCTTGGCCGAGCTGCCACCCGAACAACAGGAAGTCGTGATCCTGCGACTGGAACAGGAACTCAGCCTGGAGGAGATCGGGCAGATCACCGGCGTTGGCCGGGAAACCGTCAAATCGCGGCTGCGCTATGCGATGGACAAGCTGCGCGCGAGGTTGAGCGAATGAACATCCCCGACATGCTGACCCCCGAAGAGCGCGAGCTGGCCCGCCTGCTCGGCCGTCCCGGCGCCGGCGCGGCCACCCCCAGCGCGCAGCTCGATGCGCGGATCATGGACTTGGCCCGCGCCAAGCCGCAGACGCAGCCTCAGTCAGAACAACTCCAAGCAGACACCAAGACCCAGCAGCGCACCACGGCTTCCGCCAGCCAGCCATCCGTATCGCAGCGCCGCGGCTGGGGTCGTCGGCGCGGGCTGGTCTCTTCACTGGCCGTGGCCGCGTCACTGGTATTGGTGGTAGGCCTGGCCTGGCACCTGCGCCCGCTGACACCGCCGCAACCGGCGATGCAACACGCCGATATGTCCGCGCCCGCGACGGAACCAATGGCCGCTGACATTGCCGCTGCCGAGGTCGCGGCGGCACCTGCAAGCCCAGCCCCGGCCCAAGCTGCCGAGGATGCCGCCGCGGCGGCGGCTTTGCCGCAGGACCGATCCGGCGTCAACGCGAAGGCGTCCAGCGCTGGCGCCGCGCAGCCACATGCTGCGCACAAGGACAAAGCCATCGGCATCGAGCAGCCCGCCACCGGCAATACAGGGCAATCGCCCCGCGCCTTCTCCGCTGCACCGGTCATTGTCCCGCCCGCCCCGCCTGCCCCTCCAGCGCCCGTGATGGCTCCGGCACCGATGGCTGCACCTGTTCAAGCCGAACAGGCCAGCTCCGCCGACGCCTCACAGGACAACGTCTATCTGAGCGAAACGGCACCCGCTCCCGCACGTGCTGCATCCCGCCGGCCAGCACCTACTGGCGCCGCTCCGATTCCGCATGCTGGCGCCAAGACAGTCAGCAAGGCGGCGGAGGCACGCCGCCAACGCGCAGCGACCATCGCTGCCGACAGCACCCCGGACATCGAGGCCGATGCCATGCTGTCGCGCCATCAGTGGATCAAGCGTATCCGCGAGCGCGAACAGGCCGGCGACCTGGAGGGTGCAAAGGCAAGCCTGCGCCGTTTCGCCCACGACTACCCGGAAGCGCGCATTCCGCGTGACCTGCGGCCGCTGCTCAGGGATTGAGCCGCATCCGCTACAGCTTTGCGGCGCTGCCACTAGAATGACCGCAATGCTCGACACTCTCGCCGCACCCACCAGCCACCAGCTGGACATCAAACACAGTCGCTTCCTTGCCCAGGCAGCGCCGATCAGCGATGCCGCCGCAGCGCTGGCATTCATCCAATCGGTATCGGATGTCGACGCCACCCACAACTGCTGGGCCTACCGGCACGGCAATGACTATCGCTCCAGTGACGACGGCGAGCCGGCAGGTACCGCTGGACGCCCGATTCTCGCAGCGATAGACGGTCAGGGTTATGACCGCATCGCTGTAGTGGTGACACGCTGGTATGGCGGCATCAAACTCGGCGCCGGCGGCCTGGTTCGTGCCTATGGCGGCACTGCCGCCGAATGCCTGCGACTGGCCCAGCGCCTCCCGCTGGTGCCCATGACCGAACGCATCCTGCAATGCGGCTTCGAGGACATGGGCATCGTGCATACCCTGCTCGGCAGCGCCGGCGCCGAGAAACTTGAAGAACACTTCCTGCCCGAGGGCCTGCGCCTGCACGTGCGCCTGCCGGCAGACCAGATCGATGCGCTGGCCCTGCGCCTGCGCGACGCTACCCGCGACCGTCTACGCCTGAGCGAACCTGTCGACCATGACTGATACATCTTCCGCACAGCCTCGCAAGTTGCAGAAACTTGGCAGCCTGAAAACCCTGTGGCCGTTCGTTCGCCGTCACAGCGGCCTGTTCACGGCTTGGCTGATCGCATTGGCGGTGTCATCGACGGCGACACTCAGCCTGCCGATGGCGGTCAAACAGATGATCGACCATGGCTTCTCCGGCGGCGGCGAGATCAACCGCGCCTTCATGCTGCTGTTCATTGTCGCGGTTGTGCTGGCACTGGCCACTGCCGCACGCTTTTTCTTTGTCTCCTTGCTGGGCGAGAAGGTCGTGGCCGACCTGCGCGGCAGGCTCTATGCCCACCTGATCGGCCTGGACGCCGGCTTCCACGACCGTACCCGCAGCGGCGAGCTGGTCTCACGCCTGACCGCCGACAGCGAGCTCCTGCGCAGTGTGATCGGCTCGACCATGTCGGTGGCACTGCGCAGCAGCGTTACCGTGGTTGGCGCGATGGTCATGCTGTTCGTTACCAGCCCGCGCCTGGCGGTGTACTCGTTGATCGGCATCCCGTTGGCCGTGCTGCCGATCGTGCTCGGCGCACGGCAGCTGCAGAAGATCTCCCGCGCCAGCCAGGACCGCGTCGCCGATGCCAATGCGCTGGCGGCAGAAACGCTGGGCGCGGTGCGTACCGTGCAGGCGCATGCGCGCGAACCCTACGAACGCGGCCGCTTCGAGGCCGCACTGGATGTCTCCGTGGCCACCGCGAAGCGCCGCATCCGCACCCAGTCCTTCGTCACCGCCATCGCCATCGTGCTGGTGTTCGGCGCCATCGTTGCGGTGCTGTGGTCGGGGGCGCACGACGTCGTCGACGGCCGCATGACGGCAGGTACGCTGGGCCAGTTCGTGCTGTACGCCTTGATCGGCGGTGGCTCGGTCGGCGCCCTGGCCGAAGTCTGGAACGAACTGCAGCGCGCCTCCGGCGGCATGGGCCGTATTGGTGAGCTGCTGGCGGAGAGTCCGCAGATCACCGCACCCGCAAAGCCGCAATCGCTGCCCTCGCCGGTTCGCGGCGAAATCCGCTTCGAGCATGTGTCGTTCCATTACCCGCAGCGCCCGGATAATCCGGCGCTGGATGACTTCAGCCTGACCGTGGCGCCGGGCGAAACCGTGGCCCTGGTCGGCCCATCGGGCGCCGGCAAAAGCACCGTGCTGTCGCTGCTGCTGCGCTTCCATGATCCGGACAGCGGTAATCTGCGTCTGGACGGCGTCGACCTGCGCGAGCTGGATCCGGCACAGCTGCGCCAGAGCATTGCGCTGGTGCCACAACAGCCGGCCCTGTTTGCCGCCAGCGCCGCCGACAACATCCGCTACGGCCGTCTCGAGGCCAGCGACGAGGAAGTTCGCGCCGCCGCGCGCTCGGCCGAGGCCGACGATTTCCTGATGCAATTGCCGGAAGGCTATGCCAGCGACCTGGGCGAACGTGGCGCACGCCTGTCCGGCGGCCAGCAGCAGCGCGTGGCCATTGCCCGCGCCCTGCTCAAGGACGCACCGGTGCTGCTGCTGGACGAAGCAACCAGTGCGCTGGACGCGCAGAGTGAGCGCGCCGTGCAGCAGGCACTGGAGCGGTTGATGGCAGGCCGCACCACGCTGGTGATCGCCCATCGGCTGGCAACGGTATTGAAGGCCGACCGCATCGTGGTGATGGACCACGGCCGCATCGTCGCACAGGGCACGCATGCTGAACTGTTGGCACAGGACGGCCTGTATGCAGAACTGGCGCGCCTGCAGTTCATAGATTGAGAACGCTGCGGTAACGCAAGGCTAACAAGCACGGCGGCAAGCTCAGGGCGTGGCAGCCCTGCCACTGGCACCGCCCTGGAGGCAAGCAATGGCGTTCAGACAGTTTCCAGCAACCACGCGCGATGGCGAGAGCTGCATCGTCATCGAGTTTCTTGATGAACCCAGCAGCCCCGAGACCGGCAAGACGAACCGGCCGCCCCGCTATGAGCTTGCCGACGGTCGACCGCTGCTGCGTCGTGGCAGCAACCTGTTCAGTGCCGATGGCGAAGTCAGTCTGTCGATGAACCAGCCCTACCGCGCCTGACTTCCTGCTCCTGCAGCGCGCCGTGAGCATTGCCGGCGCGCATCAGGAAGCCCCGCTGTTCGCTGGCCGGGTAATTCTGAATACGCTTTGCCCATCCGGCCTGCGGCTGATCAATTTTTCACCAACCATCTTGACAGCCTTGTGCCCCAAGGGATGTCAGTGATTATCCACATGCTTGCACACACGTCGCTGTGGATTAAGTCGCAGCCAATGAGACGCCAATAGGTTGCGCCCCCTCCCTTTTGCGCAGCAAAGGAGAGGGTTGGGGAGGGGGGCTTTTGGGCTGTTGCAGATACAGTAGCTCTTGCTGCTGTTGGCTCATGAGCTTCGCGGCTTACGCCGCTCCCACAGCTTCCATACTGCTGCAGGCTTAGCGCTCCAGCACGCGACCTATGCCACTGCTGTTGATCTCGTCGCTGGCCGCTGAAATCACATCGGCCGCGTAGGCCTGCACAAAGCCCATGCGGAAGTGGACCTCACCGCCAGGCGTGCGCGAGGAATGAATCGAGGCCAGGCTGATGCCATGCCGCTCAAACACATGCAGCAGCTCACGCAAGGAGCCGGCGCGATCCTCCGGCAGATGCACACTCATCGCGCTCTGGTCAGTCAGATCCGCCAGCAGGTAACCCACCCGCTCGAAGCTGTAGTTGCCATCGCGCAAGGTCTGCTCATCCACCGCTGCCTTGTTGTCAGCCAGATACTGGCTACGGAACAGCGCTCGCGCGGCATCATCGCCCTGCCCCACCAGGCCACGCAGCTGCTGCAGCTGCTGCAGCAGCTGATCCAGTACTTCGCCGGCATGCGGATTGCCGAACTGGATGTCTTCATAGATCGCCGGGTTCAACGACAGGATGCGCGAGATCACCGCCGCATCCAGTTCAAATGCAGCCGAGCGATACGGCATCAATTCGCTCAGCGAGCCCAGCATCGGCGCATATTCGCGCAGCACACCGGCCTGAGCCAGATGCGTGGCATGCACCATCGCCTGCACCAGCGCCATTACCCGGTCGTGATGCTCGGCTGTCCCGCGCACGCATTCGGCCTGCAAGGCGATGCACAGCTCGTCCAGCCACGCCTGCCAACGTGCATCCAGCCGCGCTTCGCAGACCACCATCACCCTGCCCTTCAAGGTCGGTGCCTTGGGCGGCGCGGTCATCGGATGCAGGCCAGCGACCGACGCCTGCGACTCCAGCATCGCCGCCACCGGCTCCGCTTTGATCGAGGTGACATCCAGCCACAGTTTGCCGCGCTCACGCCCGGCCGATTGCCTGATGTACTCGCGGATCAATGCGGGCGTGTGCCGGATCGGCGCCGAAAACAGCAGCACATCGGCCTGTTCCAGCAATTGCTCCGGGGTCTGCGAGCCGGCATCGACCGGATCGTGGCCGATGACCTGCAAGCCCATGCGCGATTCGAAGAAGCCACGCAGCCAGCGTCCAAAGGCACCGCCACTACCGACGATGCCGATGACTGGACGCAGACTCACGCCAGACGCTCGGCGCGGAAGCGGTACGGCGTGCCCAGCGCGGCCGGCGCTGCGGCCAGCACGTCGAATTCCTCCACGCCGGTGGCCAGGGTCGCTTCCAGCGCCGCATGCACGCCGGCAATGGCGCGCCCCACGCTGTCCTCAAAACTGTGGCCCTTGAGCAGGAACGCCACCAGCAGCGACATCAGCACATCACCGGTGCCGGCCACGTCCACCGGCAGGTGCGGCGAGGTCCAGCGCCAGATCTGTTCACGGCCGATCGCCAGCGTAACCAGCTCACCGGGGTCACCCGACACCGAATGCGCGATCACCCATTCCGGGCCGCGCTCCAGCAGCTTGCGCGAGGCAGCGATGGCGTCGTCCTGCTCCAGCGCCGGCATGCCGGTCAGGCGGCCCAGTTCGAAGGCGTTGGGCGTGACCAACCAGGCGTGCGGCAACAGCCGTTCGCTGAAGATCGTCTCCAGCCCCGGCTCAACGTAAGGGCCGGTATGGGTGTCACCGATGACTGGATCCAGGCAGTAACGCAGGTTCGGCGATTGCGGCAGCACCTCATCCAGCCAGTCGGCAAACGCGGCGCCGTTGGCGACGCTGCCGAAGTAGCCGGATACCAACGCACCGGCGCGTTGCGGCAGGCCCCGTTCGGTCGCACCCTGCAACAGTTCCGCGAACCAGTCTGCAGGCAGCACGCGGCCGCGCAGCGTCGCGTAGAACGGCGCGTTGCTGAGCAGCGTCGTGGGAATTTCGGCTACGCGCAGGCCCAGTGCACGCAGCGGCGGCACGGCCGCACTGTTGCCGGCATGGCCGTAGACCAGCTGGGATTGCACGGAGATCACGTCCACCGGCGACGGCCCATCCGGGCGTTGCCGACGACCGTGCACGAGATGGCTATGGTCGACTTCGTTCATCGCCCTATTCTACGTCCGCAGGACGAGGCGCGAGTGCACACGCTTGCGTGCGCAACCAATAGCAGATGGCATAACGAGGTAGTGCCGAGCCATGCTCGGCAGGGGCATTACCGGGAACGCCTCTGCCGAGCATGGCTCGGCATTACAGGGGGAGCTGATGCCGAGCATGGCTCGGCATTACAGGTGGAGCTGATGCCGAGCATGGCTCGGCACTACAGGTGATGCATCAGGACTTCATGCGTTCCCAGAAACCCTTTACGCCGTCGATGAAGGTCGCCGACTTCGGCGAGTGCTTGCGCGCTTCCTCGCCTACGAAGGTGGCTTCAAACTGCTCCAGCAACTTGCGCTGCTCGGCAGTCAGGTTGACCGGGGTTTCCACCACGACACGGCAGTACAGGTCGCCTTCGGTGCGGCTGCGCACCGACTTGACGCCCTTGCCACGCAGGCGGAACAGCTTGCCGGTCTGGGTCTCGGCCGGGATGCGGATTTCCGCTTCGCCGCCCAGGGTTGCGACGCGGATCGCATCGCCCAGCGCGGCCTGCGAGATACGCACCGGTACTTCGCAGTGCAGGTCGTCACCATCGCGGGTGAAGATGGCATGCTCGCGCACGCGCACTTCCACATACAGGTCACCCGCCGGCGCACCGGCCGGGCCGGCTTCGCCCTCGCCCTGCAGGCGGATGCGGTCGCCGGTATCAACGCCTGCCGGCACCTTGACCGACAACACCTTGTCTTCCTCGACACGGCCATTGCCGTGGCAGGTCTTGCACGGCTTGCTGATGATCTGACCGCGACCGTCGCAGTTATGGCAGGCCTGCTGCATGGCGAAGATGCCGCGCTGCACGCGCACCTGGCCGCGACCGCCACAGACATTGCAGGTCTCGACCTTGCGGTCTTCCGAGCCACTGCCGTCGCAATCACCGCACTCGGCCAGGGTCGGAATCTCGATGCGGCGCTCAACGCCGGCCACCGCTTCTTCCAGGTCCAGCTCCATCACGTAGCCGATGTCGGCACCGCGACGCGGCTGGCGCGGACCGCCGCCACCTCCGCCAAAGATATTGCCGAAGATGTCGCCAAAAATGTCGTTCATGTCCGGACCACCCGGACCACCGCCACCGCCCATGCCGTGCTCGAACGCCGCATGGCCGTGGGCGTCATACATGCGCCGCTTATTGCCGTCGGACAGGGTTTCGTACGCCTCCTTGCACTCCTTGAAGGCAGCTTCGGCGGCGGCATCGCCCGGATTACGGTCCGGGTGGTGCTTCATCGCGCAACGGCGATAGGCCTTCTTCAGCTCTTCATCGGTGGCGGTGCGGGCTACGCCCAGTACTTCGTAATAATCGCGTTTCATTGGCACATGGTTTCGGAATCGGGTTGTCGGGGGTCAAGGACAGCAGCTGGATTGCAGATGCCGGAAGGGGATCCGGAACCCGGAACCGCAGTTCCGTATCCCGAATCCCCAATCACCATTCCCGGCCTTACTTCTTGTCGTCCTTGACCTCGGTGAACTCGGCGTCCACCACGTCGTCATTGGACTGGGCGCCAGCATCGGCACCCGCCGCCGGGCCCTGCTCACCGGCAGAAGCGGCAGCGAACAGCGCCTGACCGGCTTCTTCCAGCGACTTCGACTTGGCTTCGATCTGCGCCTTGTCGTCGCCCTTCATCGCGGTTTCCAGATCGGCCAGTGCCGCTTCAACCTTGCCGATCACGTCGCCGCCAACCTTGCTGCCATGCTCGGTGATGGCGCTGCGGGTGGCGTGGATCAGACCGTCGGCCTGGTTGCGGGCCTGGACCAGTTCCTGGAACTTCTTGTCTTCTTCGCGGTTGGCTTCCGCGTCGGCGACCATGCGTGCGATCTCTTCCTCGGACAGACCCGAACCGGCCTTGATCTCGACCTTCTGTTCCTTGTTGGTCTTCTTGTCCTTGGCCGACACGTGCAGGATGCCGTTGGCGTCGATGTCGAAGGACACCTCGACCTGCGGCATGCCGCGCGGTGCCGGCTCGATGCCGGACAGGTCGAACTTGGCCAGCGACTTGTTGTAACGGGCCTGCTCGCGCTCACCCTGCAGCACGTGCACGGTCACGGCCGACTGGTTGTCCTCGGCGGTCGAGAAGGTCTGCGAGGCCTTGGTCGGGATGGTGGTGTTCTTCTCGATGATCTTGGTGAACACGCCACCCATGGTCTCGATACCCAGCGACAGCGGGGTCACGTCCAGCAGCAGCACGTCCTTGACGTCGCCGC
Source organism: Stenotrophomonas sp. STEN031 (assembly GCF_056759975.1). Lineage (NCBI taxonomy): Bacteria > Pseudomonadati > Pseudomonadota > Gammaproteobacteria > Lysobacterales > Lysobacteraceae > Stenotrophomonas > Stenotrophomonas sp. STEN031. The sequence continues at coordinate 3,764 of NZ_JBRREA010000012.1, read as the reverse complement.
CCAGCACGCCGCCCTGGATCGCAGCACCCAGTGCCACGGCTTCGTCCGGGTTGACGTCCTTGCGCGGTTCCTTGCCGAAGAACTCGGTGACAGCCTGCTGCACCTTCGGCATGCGGGTCTGGCCGCCGACCAGGATCACTTCGCTGATGTCGCTCGAACGCAGGCCGGCGTCATTCAAGGCAACGCGGCACGGCTCGATCGACTTCTTGATCAGCTCTTCGACCAGGCTTTCCAGCTTGGCGCGGGTCAGCTTGATGTTCAGGTGCTTCGGACCGGAAGCGTCTGCAGTGACGTACGGCAGGTTCACTTCGGTCTGCTGCGCGGACGACAGCTCGATCTTGGCGCGCTCGGCGGCGTCCTTCAGGCGCTGCAGGGCCAACGGATCCTTGCGCAGGTCGATGCCCTGGTCCTTCTGGAACTCTTCAACCAGGTACTCGATGACGCGATTGTCGAAATCTTCGCCGCCCAGGAAGGTGTCACCGTTGGTGGCCAGCACTTCGAACTGCTTCTCGCCATCGACGTTGGCGATCTCGATGATCGACACGTCGAAGGTGCCGCCGCCCAGATCGTACACAACGATCTTGCGGTCCTTGTTGTCACCCTTGTCCAGGCCATAGGCCAGGGCAGCCGCGGTCGGCTCGTTGATGATGCGCTTGACGTCCAGGCCAGCAATACGGCCTGCATCCTTGGTGGCCTGGCGCTGGCTGTCGTTGAAGTAAGCCGGCACGGTGATGACCGCTTCGGTGACCTTTTCACCGAGGAAGTCTTCGGCGGTCTTCTTCATCTTTTCCAGTACGCGGGCGGAGATTTCCTGCGGTGCCATCTTCTTGGCATCGCTGGTCTGTACCCACGCGTCGCCGTTGTCATGCGCCAAGATGCCGTACGGCACGTGGGCGATGTCCTTCTGCACTTCGGCGTCGGTGAACTTGCGGCCGATCAGGCGCTTCACCGCGTAGAAGGTGTTCTTCGGGTTGGTGACGGCCTGACGCTTGGCCGAGGCACCCACCAGCACTTCGCCGTCCTTGGTGTAGGCGACGATGGAGGGCGTGGTGCGGTCGCCTTCCGAGTTTTCGATGACGCGGGCCTTGCCGCCGTCCATGATCGCCACGCACGAGTTGGTGGTGCCGAGGTCGATACCAATGATCTTGCCCATGGGGGACTCCTGAGTATTCGTTTGCCGGCAGCCGCCGGGGATGAATGGGATATGGGGAAGGACCTGATGACATTCAAGTCATCCCCGGAACACTGTTTGCCGGCGACCGCGCCTGATTTAGGCAGCGGCCAGCCAGCGCGGCCGATCAGTCGGCCTGGGCCACCACAACCAGCGCCGGCCGCAGCAGGCGCTCATTGAGCAGATAGCCCTTCTGGAACACCGTCACCACCGCGCCCGGGGCCACGCCTGCCGGCGCCGGCACCTGGCTGATGGCCTGGTGATGTTCCGGATTGAAGGCCTGGCCGGCCGGGTCCAGCAGGGCCAGACCATTGTCAGCCGCCACCTTGAGCAGCTGCTTGTAGGTCAGTTCCATACCTTCGCGCAGCGGATTGGGCTCGCTGCCAGCGGCAGCCAAGCCTGCATCAAGGCTGTCGAACACCGGCAGCAGGTCGCCAAGCAGCTTCTCGTTGGCGAACTTGCGGGCCTGCTCGACGTCGCGGGCCACGCGCTTGCGCTGGTTCTCCAGGTCGGCGCGCTCGCGCAGCGATTCGGCCTTGACCTGCTCCAGCTCAGCGCGCAGCGCCTCGATCTGGTCGTGCTGCGCGTCATCACCGCCCATGGCGGCGTTCTCGGGGTCGAATTCAGTGTGCTCTTGGTTCATTTCCGGTTCCCTGACGGATGATCTGCCGTCTACCCCGCCCCGTATGTGGGCTGTACCGAAAGTTTCAAGGCTCCGGCTCACGCCATGAGACGCATTGTTCCTAATCTGGGCCCGCCATCGCCTGTCCTACATTGACCTGCCCGGTACGCGTGCTAGTTTTGCGCGGCCCCTAGACCTGCCCGCCATGCTCAGACATCTCTCGATCAAGGATTTTGCCGTTGTCCGCGCCACCGAACTGGAGTTCGGCCCTGGCATGACTGTTGTTTCCGGTGAAACCGGTGCCGGCAAGTCATTGATGGTGGACGCTTTAGGCTTCCTGTCCGGCCTGCGCGCCGACTCCGGCGTGGTCCGCCATGGCGCGGCCCGTGCCGAGCTGTCGGCCGAATTCAGCCTGGACGACGATGCCCCGGCGCGCGCCTGGCTGCGCGACAACGAGCTTGACGACGAGGAACAATGCCAGCTGCGCCGGGTGATCCGGGCAGACGGCGGCTCCCGTGCCTTCATCAATGGCCGCCCGGTACCGGTGTCGCAGCTGGCCGAATTGGCCGCTTTCCTGGTCGAGATCCACGGCCAGCACGACCAACAAGCGCTACTGTCGCGCCCCAGCCAGTTGGCCCTGCTCGATGCCTTCGCCCGCAACGAGGCCGAACGCGCCGCCGTGCGCAACGCCAGCACCCAGTGGCAGGCATTGCTGGATGAGCGCGATGCGCTATCCCAGCAAGGCGATGTCTCCGACCGCATCGGCTTTCTTGAGCACCAGCTCGGTGAGCTGCAGCGCGAAGACCTGGAGCCGGCGGCGATCGCTGCACTGGGCGCCAGCCACCGCCGCCAGGCCCATTCCACCGCCCTGATCGAAGCCTGTCAGCGCGCTGGCGGCCTGCTCAACGGCGATGAAGACGGCCCTTCGCTGCTGTCTTTACTGCAGCAGGTGCGCCACGAACTGGGCCGGGTCAGCCAGCACGACGCCCGCCTGGGTGAAGTCGATGCCATGCTCGACGCCGCTGGTATCCAATTGCACGAGGCGTTGGCCCAACTGGATCGGGTCCAGGACGACCTGGACAGCGACCCGGAAGCCTTCGAAGAGATCGAGCGCCGACTGAGCCGCCTGCACGACCTGGCCCGCAAGCACCGCGTGCCAATGGAAGAGCTCGCCGCCACCCGTGACCGCATGGAAAGCGAGCTGGAGCAGCTGCGCGGTGCCGACGAGCGCCTGGTCAAGCTGGCTGGCGAGATCGACAAGGCTGCCGCGCGCTGGCAAGCCGTAGCCGCAACCCTTTCCAGCAGCCGCCAGGCGGCCGCCAGCTCCCTGTCCGACACCACCACCGCACTGATCGGCGAGCTGGGCATGGGCGGCGGGCAATTCCTGATCGAACTGGAACCGCAGGCGCAGCTGCGCCCGGATCCGAACGGTGCCGAGCGGGTCGAGTTCCTGGTCGCCGCCAATGCTGGCCAGCCGGCGCGGGCCCTGCGCAAGGTGGCCTCGGGCGGCGAGTTGTCGCGCATTTCGCTGGCCATTGAAGTGGCCGCGCTGGGCCTGGATGCCGTACCGACAATGGTCTTCGACGAGGTAGATTCGGGCATTGGCGGCGCGATTGCCGACATTGTCGGCAAGAAGCTGCGCGCTCTCGGCGAACGCCGCCAGGTGCTATGCGTGACCCATCTCCCGCAGGTCGCTTCCAAGGGGCACAGCCACTACCGGGTAAGCAAGGCACCGGTGGAAGGCATGACCCAGAGCGCGGTTGAACTGCTGGATGCCAAGGGCCGCGAGGAAGAGCTTGCGCGCATGCTGGGCGGGGCCGAGGTCAGCAAGGAGGCGCGGGCCGCGGCGCGGAAGCTGCTGACGGAGGCCTGATTCCGTCTTGCGGTGGCGTTGGGCTTTGGCCTTTGGGCTTTGGGCGTTGGCTTTGGCTCTAAAGCCCCTCTCCCCCCTGCGGGAGAGGGGTTGGGGTG